>JBPCOG010000402.1:0-13260 GCA_051000455.1 Lapillicoccus sp.
CGTGTGCCGCGCGACTGCGGGCACTTGACAAGCGGACGCACGATGATGGCGAGGAGCCGGACACGTTCCTGCCATCGGTGCGTGGCCGGACCGTCCGCCCCACCGCTCCCGCGACAGCCTCCCCGTCAGCCCCGCCCAGCTCGCCGGGCTCGCCACCGCCATCCTCCCCGCCGGCCCCGCCGACAGCCTCCCCGTCGGCCCCGCCGGGCTCGCCGGGCTCGCCACCGCCATCCTCCCCGCCATCCTCCCCGCCCGCCTCCCCGGCGAGCGACCCGGCGGACCGGTCGACAGTGGCGGCGGCGGTCACGACCGAGCTGGCTCGGGCACCCCGGGACGCTCCCGGCCCGGTCGCGGACGACGACCCCCCGGAAGACGACGCCGCGAAAGGCTCACCAGCAGGCTCGACAGCGCCGCCTGACTAGAAGAGGTTCCCGCTCGGACGTGGCCGTCAGGGGTCAGGCCCGGGCGCCGCAGCGGCGCACCGCAAGGACGGTGAGGGCCCGGGCCACCTCGAACACCTCTGCGAGGCGAACCTCCTCACGCGGTGCGTGGGCGAAGCGGACGTCCCCCGGACCGTAGTGCAGCGTCGGCATCTGTCCGAGCCCCGCATACAGGCGCAGATCACTGCCGTAGGGCGCCGCCGCGGTCCCGGGCGTTGCCCCACCGACCGTCCGGACCGCGTCGCGCACCTCCTCGGCGAGCGGGTGTCCCTCGGCGAGGCGGCCGCTGGCGAACTGCCCGCCGGGCCACGTGACGACCGGCGGATGGTCCCGCAGCCACGGGTCGGCGGCCGCCGCCTCGGCGATCACGTGCTCGAGGTGGCGCCGGGCGAGGGCCGGGTCCTCACCGAGGCGGACCCCGAGGCGGCCCTGCGCGGTCAGCGCGTCCGGGACCGTGCTCGCCCAGTCACCCGAGCGCAGGATGCCCACCGAGATGGGGTACGGCATGACGTTGTCACCGAAGAGTGGGTCGATGTCGGTGTTGCGCTCGGCCTCGAGCCCGGTGATGGCCCGGTGCAGCGGGAGGTAGGCGTCGATCGCGGAAACGCCCTCGTACCGCATGCTCCCGTGCGCCGCCCGGCCGGGGACGGCGATCGCGAACGTCAGGGCACCCGCGGTCGAGGTGACGAGGCGCCCAGACGTGGGCTCGGTGATGACGGCCACGTCGCCACGGTGCCCGCGCAGCAGCGTCGCGAAGGCCCCCAGGCCGCCGTCCTCCTCGCTCACCACGCTGTGCAGGGCCAGCGGTCGCTCCAGGCGCAGCCCGCTGCGCCGTAGTGCGCGGACGACCGCGAGGTTGACGGCGACCCCGGCCTTCATGTCGCACGCACCCCGGCCGCGCAGGGTGCCGCCGGCGATGCGCGCGGAGAAGGGGTCCTCGTCCCACCTCGCCCGGTCCCCGACGGGGACGACGTCGATGTGACCCTGCAGGACGAGCGCGGGCACGTCGTCGGTCCCGGTGACGCCGACGAGACCATGGCCCTCCACCCGCTCGGCCTCGGTCCCGGGAAAGCGGTCGTCGGCACGCAGTGCGTCGAGATCGAGCTGCCAGCCGTCGACGCTGAGCCCCTCGCGCTCGAAGAGCCGGCGCTGGCTCGCCTGCAGCTCGGACTCGGCGTCGCTGCCCGTGATGCTCGGGACCCGGACGAGGTCGACGAGCGTCGCCACCAGCTCGTCCTCGTCGAGCGCGTCGAGGGCCCGGGCCTCGGCGGCGGACAGCGGCATGGGCGGAGCGTAGCCGGGCCGCAGCCCCGGGCGCGCGACCCGCTGTCGGTCAGTCCGGCACCGTCCGCAGCAGGGCGAGCAGGCCCTGCTCTCCGGGCAGGGGTGGGTAGACGGTGGTCCCCGACTGCGCGTAGTAGAAGGCCGCGTCCACCTGGGTGGCGGGCAGGCTGCGCAGCTGCGAGGAGGCCAGCGCGTATGCCGCGAGCTGCATGGCCCGCACCACGGACCTGCGCCCTGCCGGCTCTGCGCCGGTCTTCCAGTCCACGATGGTGAACCCGCCGTCGCCCCGGGGGAAGACCGCGTCGATGCGGCCGCGGAGGGCGAACCCGTCGAGCACGGTCTCGACGGCGACCTCGATGGCCTCCGGACGCCGGCCGGCCCACTCGCTCGCGAGGAAGAGCGCCTTCATCATCGGCAGGAGCGCGTCGTCAGCCGGCTCGTCGTCGGCGCTGCCGGGCAGCTCGGTGATGTCGACCATCGGTGCCCTGGCGTAGTGCTCCTCCACCCAGGCGTGGAACGCCGTGCCCCGGCGGGCCGCGGGCGCCGGGGCGGCCGGCATCGGCCGGCGCAGGTCGAGCGCGAACCGGTCAGGGTCCCCCGCGAGCTGGACAACGGCCGAGGCGGACAGGTGCCGGGGCACCTCCACCGGCACGTCGGCCCCGCGGTGGCAGGCGGTGTCCCGCTCCGCGAGGAGCATGAGCGCCTCGCGGACGTGGGGGTCGTCCCGCCGGGGCACCGCGCCGGTCTCCCGAGCCCACCGGACGGCTTCCTCGGCCGCGAGCAGCACCTCGCGCCGGCCAGCCTGCGGATCGGCAGGCCACCCGGCGCTGAGGTCTCGCTCCGCCACCGGGTTGGCGAGCGCGGCACCGGCGTCGGGGACCGGCATGTCAGCCCAGTACGGCCGCTGCAGGGCGACCCCGGGGCCCTCGACGATCTCGGTCAGGAAGCGGGAGGTGACCTTCGGTTTCTTCGTCGCCGTCCACACCGGTGCGCTGAGCAGCAGCTTGCGCCGGGCCCGGGTGAAGGCCACGTAGGCGAGTCGTCGCTCCTCGAGGAGCGCGTGGGCGCCCCCCGCCGTCCGGAACGCGTCGAGCCGCGCCTGCAGGTCCTTCGCGTCCGTCGCGCGCGGCCAGTCGAAGACCGGCAACCCGTCGGCGTCGCCCCGCAGCGGGTAGGGGACGCCGGGCAGGCCCGAGCACCAGCCGGCGTCGTTCGGTTCGCTGACGACCCACTCTCCGTCCACCACCTTGGCGGTGGCTGGGTGCTCGGATGCCGGGAACGTCCCCTCCACGAGTCCCGGCACCGCGACGCAGTCCCACTCGAGGCCCTTGGCCGCATGGATGGTGAGCACCTGCACGGCGTCCGGAGCGGCCTCGATGTAGCCCTTGTCGAGGCCCCGCTCCTCCAGCAGTGCAGCGTCGATCCAGCTGAGGAAGCCGCCGAGGGTTGGCCGCTCCGCGGACGTGGTGAAGCCGGCGGCGACGTCGGCAAAGGCGTCGAGGTGGGCTCGCGCCGCGGCGGGGGTGTAGTCGGGCCGGGAGAGCACCTCGATGTCGAGCCCCAGAGCGCGCTCCGCCTCCCCGACGAGGTCGGCGAGGGGCAGCGAGGTGAGGCCACGCAACCGGCTGACGAGCTGTCCCAGCCCGGCGAGCCGCCCGAGGGCGAGCGCCGAGACGCGTTGCCCGTCCGGACCCGTCCACCCGGGTCGGGGCAGGTCCTGCAGCGCCTCGACGACGCTGGGGTCGTCGACGGCGTCCTGGGCGAGCTCCCTCAGCTCCCGTCCGGCCGGGCGCCCGCTCGCCTGCCGGGATCCGGCCGTCCCACCTGCCTGCCGGTGCCGGACCTGCTGCCGGTGCCTCGCCCATGTCATCAGCCCGTCGAGGTCGGCGGCCCCCAGCCGGCACATCGGGCCGGTGAGCAGCCGCATCAGGGCGTCACCCCGAGCCGGGTCCTGCACGACCCGCAGCAGCGCGACGATGTCCTCGACCTCCGGGGTGAGCAGCAGGCCGCCGAGGCCGACGACCTCAACGGGCACCCCGGCCGCCTCGAGGGCGTCGATGACGGCCGGGAACTGCGAGCGCTTGCGGCACAGCACCGCCGCCGTGACACCGGCCCGGCTGCGCACCTGTCTCAGCCACCCCGCGATGTATGCCGCCTCCGACAGGTGCGACTCCAGACGGACGGCCACGACCTGGCCCGGTCCTGCGCCGGCACGGCTCGCCAGGCCCTCGACCGGCACCACCGCACGCTCGCGCAGCGGCGCGGCCGTGAGGTTGGCGACGTCCAGGATGGCGCGGTCGTTGCGCCAGCTCGTCGACAGCGGCAGCACATCGGCCGGCTCGCCGTCGCTGAAGACCACCGGGAACCGGCCCAGGGTGGTCGCGCTCGCCCCCCGCCACCCGTAGATCGACTGGTTGGGGTCCCCCACCGCCGTCACCGGCACCGGCTCCGCCCCCGCAGCGGCGAACAGCGCGGCGAGCAGCCTCAGCTGGGCCTCGGAGGTGTCCTGGAACTCGTCGAGGAGCACCGCGCGGTAGCGCTGCCGCTCGATCCGGCCGATGTCGGGGAACGACATGCACAGCCGTGCTGCCAGCGCCACCTGGTCCCCGAAGTCCATCGCGTCGTGCGAGCGCTTGAGCTCCTGGTAGGCGTCGACGATCGGGAGCACCGCACGCCGCGCCGTCAGCGTGTCCCGGACCTTGGTCACCGCCTTGACACTGCCCCAGAGGGGCCCACACCCGGCGAGCACCCGGTCCAGGTGGGCGGTCACCTCGCCGGTCGTCAGCAGGTGCTCGGAC
Organism: Lapillicoccus sp.; assembly: GCA_051000455.1. Classification (GTDB taxonomy): domain Bacteria; phylum Actinomycetota; class Actinomycetes; order Actinomycetales; family Dermatophilaceae; genus JBPCOG01. Next base: position 4,523 of record JBPCOG010000402.1, read on the forward strand.
ATCTCCCCGGCCAGCGCGACAACCGCGGCGATGACCGTCGACTCCTCGTAGCCGACGTCGCCCATCGGGCCGTCATAGCGGGCCACCGCCTCGGCGGCGTGCTGCCAGGACGCGGCCTCGGAGAGCAGCCGTGCCTCGGGCTCGTAGCCCAGCCGCAGGGCGTGCTCGCGAACCAGCCGGCCGGCATACGCGTGGTACGTCGACACGGTGGGACTGTCGCCGAGCACCTCGGCGCCCTCGTCGTCGCTGGACGGCGTCCAGAGCCCGGCCTGAGCGAGCCGGCGCAGCCGGGCGGCGATCCGCTCCGCGAGCTCGGTCGCCGCCCTGCGGGTGAAGGTGAGCCCGAGGACCTGGTCGGGCTCGACGAACTCGTTGGCCACGAGCCAGACGACCCGGGCAGCCATCGTCTCGGTCTTGCCGCTCCCGGCCCCGGCGACGACGAGGAGCGGACGCAGGGGGGCCTCGATGATGGCCGCCTGCTGGGGGGTTGGCGCGTGACCGAGGTCCAACGCCTCGGCCACCTCGGCCGCGGAGTACCGGGGACCCATCAGATGACCTTCCCCTCTGGCCGGACGGGGCAGCTCGACGTGCTCGCGCACGTCGAGCACCACGTGCCGGGGGTGGCGAGGAACGAGGCCGCTGCCATGCCGTGCGCCGTCGCGGCGATCAGCGCCTCGGCCCAGGCGGGGTCGGCGGTGTCCCGCAGGGCGGGCTGCACCTGCAGAGTCACCCCGTCGTTCGCCGCCGTGCCCAGCTGCAGCAGGGCCGCGCCGGCCGAGGTGCGGCCGGCCTCGCGGAAGGCGCCGAGCTCGACAGCCGTCTGGTAGGCACCGAGCTGGGGATGGTGGACGACCTCGTCGGCGGTCGGCTTGCTCGACCCGGTCTTGTAGTCCACGACCCGCAGCCCAGCCCCGGCCTTGCGCTCGAGCCGGTCGACGCGTCCCCGCAGCACCGCGCGACCGACCTCGGCCTCGACCGGCACCTCGGCCCCGACGCGTTCCCAGCCGGCCGCGGTGGCGGAGGCGAGATATGCGGCCAGCCGCCGGACCATGTCGTGGGCCCGGGCCCGCTTGCGCTCGGAGACCCAGCCCGGGGCCAGCCCCAGCTGTGGCCAGCGCCGGTCGACCTCGGCCGACATCGTCGCCGCGTCGACGTCGCCGAGGTCGGCGGCGATCTCGTGGACCAGCGTACCGATGCTCGCCGCGCCGACGTTCGGGCCGGCGCCGCCGCAGGTCTGCAGCAGCCATCGCAGCGAGCACCGGTGGAAGGTCTCGACCGTGGAGGGCGAGACGTGCACCGGCGCGCCCTCCGGGCGCAGCGGCCGCTCGTCGCTGAGGCTGGTCAAGGCCCACCAGGTCGCCGGGTCAGCCCCGGGCACCGAGCAGGCCGCGAGGTGGGCGAGCAACCGGGCTGCCGGCGCGCGCCCGGCGTGGCCGGGGACCGCTACCTCCCGACGCAGCGCCGCCACGAGCGCCGTCAGGGTCATCGGCCGGTCGACCTCGGTGAACGGGCGCATCTCCTGCCGGGCGTCCGGCGGGTCGACGAGGTCGAGGTAGACGGAGGGCTGCTCGTCGTCGCTGCGGACCGCCGTGACGAGCAGCCGCTCGCTGGCCCGCGAGACCGCGACGTGGAACAGCCTCGTCTCGTCGTAGCGCACCGCCGCCTGCGCGGCGCGGACCGTGACCTCGCGCCCGGCCAGCACGTCGACGAGCTGCTCCGACCCGAGGAGGGAGCCGCGCAGCCGCAGGTCGGGCCAGACGCCCTCCTGAACCCCGGCGACAACGACGAGACGCCACTGCCGGCCGGCGGCGGCGGCCGGGGTGAGCAGGGCGACGCTGTGTCCCGCGGGGGCGCGGGCGACGAGCGAGTCGCCGGGGACGTCCTGCCCGAGGACGTGGTCGAGGAAGGCATCGGGTCCGGACTGCGGCAACCGGTCGGTGAACCTCGCCGCCGCGTCGAACAGGCCGACCACCGCATCGAGGTCGCGGTCCGCCCGGGCTCCTGAGGGTCCGCCGGCCAGGGCCTGCTGCCGCCAGCGGCTGGCCACCCCGGACGCCTCCCAGAGGGCCCAGAGCACGGATTCGGCGGTGACCCCGGGCGCCCACCCACGGCCGTCGGGCCCCGGGGCCGCGGCCTCCAGACCCGCCCGCAGCGCGGCGGCGACCCTGCGCAGGGGCTCACCCTCCCCCTGCAGGGCCACCACCAGCTCCGAGCGCAGCAGCGCGGCGGCGAGCAGCTCGTCGCTGCTGCGCCCGCCCCCGCTGTCCAGCTCCGCGCGGCGCAGCGCCCGCCGCAGGCGACGCATTCCCACCGCGTCGGCGCCGCCCAGGGGGGAGGTCAGCAGGTCGACCGCCTCCTCGGTGCCCACCCGGTGGCCGGGGTCGGTCGCGACGCGCAGGACGATCGCCAGCATGGCGAGCAGGGGACGGACCGCGACCTCGTCACGGACCGGCAGGTCGCCAGTCGGGGGGGCGACGGGGACCCCCGACGCCATGAGGACACGTCGCAGGGTCGAGCTGCGCCCGTGGCCCCGGACGATGACCGCCATGTCCTGCCAGGGCACGCCGTCCTCGAGGTGGGCGGCCCGCAGCCGCGCGGCCACGAGCGCCGCCTCCTGCGACACGGCCCGGACGAGGGCCACCTCGACGTACCCGCCGCCCGCGCCGGCCACGGCCCGGCGCCGTTCCACGCCGCCGAGCGCCCCGATCCGGTCCGCGACGCCCGCGGTCACCTCCCGCAGCGGACCGGGCTGCCGGTATGCCGTGCCGAGGACGAGCGTCGGTCCCTCACCGAGGGCGACCCACCCGGACGCGAGGAAGCGCGGGTCCGCGCCGCGGAAGGTCTGCACGGCGCTGTCGGGGTCACCGACGAGCACCATCCGGACCCCGGCACGGGTCAGCAGGGTGAGCAGTCGGGCGCCGGCCGAGGTGAGCTCCTGTGCGTCGTCGACGACGACGAGCCGGACCGCCTCCCGGACCCGGTCCAGGGCGTCCGGGTCGTCCTCGAGGCGCTGGGCGGCAGCGGTGAGGATCCAGGCAGGGTCGTAGGCACCGGGGCGGGAGAAGGCGGTGACCTCGTCGTACTCGCGGAGGACCTCGGCGGCGGCAGCCCACTCGGGTCGCTGGTGCCGCGCCCCGAGGGAGGCGAGGTGCTCCGGCTCGACCCCGTGCTCGACGGCGCGCATGAGCAGGTCCCGCAGCTCGGCGCGGAAACCACGGGTGCCCAGCGCCGCGTGGACCCGCTCGGGCCACTGGGGCCGTCGTCCGGCGCCGGACCGGTGGCCCTCGAGGAGCTCCTTGAGGATGACGTCCTGCTCCGGACCGCTCAGCAGCCGTGGCGTCGGGTCGCCGGCGAGGGCGGCCTCCCGGCGCAGGATCCCGAAGCCGAACGCCTGGTGGGTGCGCGCCAGCGCCTCGGTCGAGGTGCCTCCGAGCCGGGCGGTCACCTTCTCGCGCAGGTCGGCCGCCGCCAGCCGAGTCGAGGTCAGCAGGACGCACTGCTCGGGAGCGACCCAGCCCCGCTCGACCTGGTCGACGACCAGCTCGACGGCCGTGGTCGTCTTGCCCGTGCCGGGCGCCCCGAGCACCCTCAGCAGGGGGCCCCGGTGGGCGAGAACGCCGAGCTGCTCGGCGTCGAGCACGGGGGGTTCGACGACGAGCGTGGGAGCACGCCGGAGCTTCAGCACAGGTCCGATCCCACCACCGCCCACCGACACCGGCGTCCCCGGGGTGGGAGCACCGGCCGGACGCGTGCGGCGCGCGCGCCGGCGTCATCAGGGCTGCCAGCGGGCCGCCCGCATGTCCACGCGCACCCCGTCCAGCGTCCCGCTCCGCATCGGCGTCCCCTCGCCACGGTAGTGCTCGAGCGCCCGCTGCTCGTGGCCACTCGGTGGCCGGCCGTCGGCGCGGACCACCCGCCACCACGCCACCTGCGAGCCGTACCGGCTCATCACCGCGCCAACCTGGCGCGGGCCGCCCGACCCGACGAGCTCGGCGACGTCACCGTAGGCGAGAACGCTGCCGGGGGGGATCTGCTCGACGGCCTCGAGGACCAGCTCCGCGTGCGCCGGCAGCCGCAGAGCCTCGGCCCCGGGGTCAGCCGGCGGCCGGCCGCGCACCGCGCCGCGTCCCCGTCCCGCCGGCCGGCCCACCGCTCAGTAGCCCGGCTGGCTCGGGTCGACGTCACGCACCCACGCGAGGACACCGCCGTCAAGGCTCGCCACGTCCCGGAGACCCGCGGCGCGGGCCAGCCGGGTCGCCTCGGCGGACCGGCCCCCCGCCTTGCAATGGATGACGATGGGTCGGTCCGCGGCGGCCGCGGTGGCGAGCCCGGACCGGTCCGAGAAGGCGGCTCCGGAGCGGAACTGCTCGAGGTGGATCGGGACCGCACCCGGGATGTAGGCGATCGACCGCTCGTCCGCACCGCGCACGTCGACGAGCAGCGGCGGCGCGGGCGAGGACAGGGCGGCCGCGAGCTCCCGCGCCCCCACCGTGGGCACGGCGCCAGCCGACCCGTCCCCTGGGACGGGGGCACCCGGCATACCGCAGAACTGCTCGTAGTCGACGAGCGCGCGGATGGTCGGCGCGTCCCCGCACATCGGGCAGGCGGGGTCGCGCCGCACGGTGAGGGTGTCCCAGGTCTGGCGCAGCGCGTCGTGGATGAGCAGCCGTCCGATGAGCGGCTCGCCGATCCCGAGAAGGAGCTTGACCGTCTCGGTCACCTGGACCGAGCCGATCGCCGCGCAGAGCACGCCGAGCACGCCGCCCTCGGCGCACGAGGGGACAGCCCCGGGAGGTGGGGGCTCCGGGAAGACGCAGCGGTAGCAGGGCCCGTGCTCGGCCCACCACACGCTGACCTGACCGTCGAACCGGAAGATCGAGCCCCACACATGCGGCTTGCCGAGAAGCACGCAGGCGTCGTTGACGAGGTAGCGCGTCGGGAAGTTGTCCGTCCCGTCGAGGATGACGTCGTAGTCGCGCAGCACCTCGATCGCGTTGGTGGAGTCGAGCCGCACGTCATGGCGCACCACGGTGACCTGCGGGTTGACCCGGGCCACCGTCTCGGCGGCCGACTCCGTCTTGAGCCGGCCCACGTCGCCGTCCGAGTGGACGATCTGGCGCTGCAGGTTCGACGTCTCGACGACGTCCGCGTCGACGACCCCGATGGTGCCGACCCCGGCGGCGGCGAGGTACATCAGGGCCGGTGAGCCGAGACCGCCGGCGCCGACGACGAGGACACGCGAGCCCACCAGCCGCCGCTGTCCGGCCATGCCCACCTCGGGGATCAGCACGTGCCGGGCGTAGCGGGCCACAGCGTCACGGTCGAGCGTGGCACCGTCGCTGACCGCGGCGCCGAGTGGAGGCAGGCCCATGCCCCGACGCTACCCGTGCTGAGCATAACCGTGCACGGGGACGGGCCCGGCTGCGGGCGCCGCGGCTCGCCGGGCCGCTCGGCCCCGCGGATGGGCGGCTGCGCTGACCGGCCCGGGCGGAACAAGCGGGCCGCACCGGGGGTTGACAGACTGGCGGCACTGCGCAAGCGCGGTACGCCGTGGAGGCGAGTACCCAACGAGAGGCCAGTGCCGTGGAGGTCAGGATCGGCGTGCAGAACGTCGCACGCGAGATTACGTTCGAGTCGAACCAGAGCGCAGACGAGGTCGCCGAGGCGGTCGCGGCTGCGCTCAAGGACGGCGGCGCGCTGACCCTCAGCGACGACAAGGGCCGCTACTACATCATCCCCGCCGACGCACTCGGTTTCGTGCACATGGGCGACCAGGAGAAGGGTCGGGTGGGTTTCGGTACGCTCTGACCCGGGTACCGCCCAACAGCCAGCACGAACCGGCAGACACCGGTCGCTCCGAGCGGCCAGAAGGAGTAGGACATGTCCATCATCGGAAGCATCATCTTCGGTGCGATCATCGGCGCCCTCGCGCGACTCGTCCTGCCCGGCAGACAGAACGTCTCCGTACTCATGACGATCCTCATCGGCATTGTCGGAGCCGTGGTCGGCTACTTCATCGCGAGCGCCCTCGGCGTCGGCGCGACCGACGGAATCGACTGGATCCGCTGGATCATCAGCATCGTCGTCGCGGCGCTGGGCATCGTTGCCTACGGAGCGCTCACCGGCAGGCGACAGACCTGACCGGCAGTCTCGAGACTGACCTGCGGGAAGGGCCCGGCCCCGGCCGGGCCCTTTTCGTGTGCCCATCCCCGCGTGCCGTCCCGGTATGCCGCGTGCCCACCCGGCATACCGGTGCTCAGGCGGAGAGTCCAAGGCGCTCCATGCGTCGGGTGTGCTCGTCGGTGAGCCGCGCGAACATCCGGCCGAGCTCCGCGAGGTCGGCGCTCCGGCCGCCGGCACCCCCGACGAGGAGTGCCGCCAGCGCATCCCGCTCCACCCCCACCCGCTGGGCCTGGGCCAGGGCCTCGCCGACCAGCCGCCGCCCCCACAGGGCCAGCCGCCCGGCCACCCGCTCGTCGTCGGCGATCGCCTGCCGGACCGCCCTGACGATGAACTCGGCCTGTCCCATGTCCTTGAGCACGGAGCGGGCCAGCGTCTGGGTCTCGTCGTCGACGTAGGCCGAGACCTCCCGGTAGAAGTCCTGGGCGATCCCGTCCCCGACATAGGCCTTGACGAGACCCTCCAGCCAGTCGTTGGGCCGGGTGCGCGCGTGGAACGCGTCGATGGGCGCGACGAAGGGGGCGACCGCGGCGTCCGGGTCCACCCCCATCTGGGTCAGCCGCTGCGAGATGGCCTCGTAGTGGTGGAACTCGGCTACCGCCAGCCGGGCCAGGGCCGCCTTCTGCGGCTGGCTGGGAGCCAGCTCCGCGTCAGCAGCGAGCTGGGAGAAGGCGATCAGCTCCCCGTACGCCAGGACGCCGAGCAGGTCCACGACCGCTGCGGCGTACTGCGGGTCGCGGACGTGCTCGGTCATGGGCCAACCGTACCCATCCGGGCGGGGCGCCCGGGGCGCTGTGCGGGTACGTCGCCGGCAGCCGGTAGACTGAAGGCCACAACCGGTGCCCGGTCGGCCCGAATCGACTCTCCGCTGAGTGGCTCAGCGACATCAGAAGACCTCCGATCGGCTCGCTTGACGCAAGCGCAAGACGCCCCCGTGCCGATCCGGCGCGTGGCCCAGCGCTCTGGCCCGACCGAGAGAACTTCATGACTGAGACTGCCCTGACCGTCGCGGAACCCACCTTCGCCGACTTCGACGTCCACCCCGACATCGTCGACGCACTGGCCGAGGCCGGCATCGTCCACCCCTTCCCCATCCAGGCGATGACGTTGCCGGTCGCCCTCGGCGGCCACGACATCATCGGCCAGGCCAAGACCGGTACCGGCAAGACGCTCGGCTTCGGCATCCCCATCCTGCAACGGGTCGTCAGCCCGACCGACGTTGGCTTCGACGCGCTGCCCCGCCCGGGCAGGCCGCAGGCGCTCGCGGTCGCCCCGACGCGGGAGCTCGCCGTCCAGGTCTCCAGTGACCTCGAGCGCGCCGGCAGGAGGCGCGGGGTGCGGGTGCTCACCGTCTACGGTGGCCGCGCCTACGAGCCGCAGATCGAGGCGCTGCGCCGTGGCGTCGAGGTCGTCGTCGGCACCCCCGGCCGGCTCATCGACCTGGCCAAGCAAGGCCATCTCGACCTCTCGCAGGCCCGCACCGTCGTGCTCGACGAGGCCGACGAGATGCTCGACCTCGGCTTCCTGCCGGACGTCGAGACGCTGATGGCGCTGACCCCCGCGACGCGTCAGACGATGCTGTTCTCGGCGACCATGCCCGGCGCGATCGTCGCCCTCGCCCGCCGCTACATGTCCCAGCCGACCCACATCCGCGCGATGGGCGACGACCAGGAGAACGCGCACACCGTCAAGGCCACCGAGCAGCTCGTCTACCGCGCCCACGCGATGGACAAGGTCGAGATGCTCGCGCGCATCCTGCAGGCCACCGACCGGGGACTGTGCCTGGTCTTCAGCCGCACCAAGCGCACAGCCGCCAAGGTTGCGGACGACCTCGCCGAGCGTGGCTTCGCCGCCGCCGCCATCCACGGCGACCTCGGCCAGGGCGCCCGCGAGCAGGCCCTTCGCGCGTTCCGCAACGGCAAGATCGACGTTCTCGTCGCGACGGACGTGGCAGCCCGAGGCATCGACGTCGAGAAGGTCACGCACGTCGTCAACTTCCAGTGCCCCGAGGACGCGAAGACCTACATCCACCGGATCGGCCGCACCGGCCGGGCCGGCAACACCGGCATCGCGGTCACCTTCGTCGACTGGGACGACATGCCGCGCTGGGGACTGATCAACAGGATGCTCGACCTCGGGATCCCCGAGCCGGAGGAGACCTACTCCTCCTCGGAGCACTTCCACGCCCAGCTCGACATCCCGGGCGCCGTCACCGGCCGGCTCGCCCGCTCGGCGCAGACCCGGGCCGGCCTCGGTGCCGAGGAGATCGAGGACCTCGGCGAGACCGGCAAGAGCTCCGGTCGCCGGGCCGCTGCCAGCCCCGACCGGCGCTCGACCGGCGCCCCCGAGCGCCGCTCGACCGCTGGCTCCGGCCGGCGCTCGCACGACGACACCGCACGCCGGTATGCCGGTGACTCACCGCCGCGGGAGGCGCGGGAGCCGCGGCCGGACCGGGACGGCGACGCGGCCGCGGAGACCCGCAGCCGCAAGCCCCGCAACAGGCGCCGGACCACCTCGACGGACGACGGTGGGACCCCGGCCGGCCCCCGCGACGGGTC
>JBPCOG010000181.1:0-7146 GCA_051000455.1 Lapillicoccus sp.
GGCGGCATGGCCGCGGGTCGCGGCGCGAGGTCGGGGCTGGGGCTGGGGGAGAGGTCCGGGTCGGGACCGCTCTGTCCCCAACCCGGCTGGGAAGTGGGCTGGTCCACGGCTCCGCGATCCTCGGGGACCGGTCTCTGCGTGCTGTCGCTCATGGTTGGTTGCTCCAGGTTCCCGTAGTACGGACGGTCCCGGGACCCCTCCTCGGCCTGACGGGACCGTGACCGCACACCCCTCGGCGGTCGTCACCAACTGTAGGCCACCCGGGGCGGCGCGGCGGTGCTTTGACGCGAGCGGGTGGCGTGCCTTCACCCGGCCCGGTGAAGGGGGAGCGGCCTGCGGAACAACGGCGGCAGGTAGCGCAGCATCAGCACCGACCAGGTGAGGTGCGTGAGCGCGGACGCCTCCACGCCGCCGGACGCGCGCCGTTGCAGCGCGAAGAGGACGCCCATGACGACGCTGGCGAGGACGAGTGCGGGGTTGCCCGTCGCGGCCGTGGCCACGGCATACGCGGCGGTGGACGTGGCGACCGGGTGACGCTCCCCGACAGCGGCGTAGAGGGCGCCGCGGAAGAACAGCTCCTCCGCGACCCCGTTGGCACACGTGGTGAGGACCACGAGCGGGGTCGACCCCTGGTCCGCGAACCGCAGCACCCGTGCGAGGGAACGGTCGAGCACGGGCACCCGGCGGGAGAGCACCGCCGCGACGTAGAAGAGCCCGAACGCCCCGACACCGGTCAGCACCGGCGTGACGACCGGGCGTCGCACACTCGCGTCACGCATCTGGATCCCACCGAGGTGCAGCGGCCCGGAACCCACGGCGCCGGCCGCCCACGTCGCCGCGACGGCCATGGTGAGCACGACGAAGCGCCGCGACCCGGGTCTGCTGGACAGTGACAGGCCGAGGAGCGCGGCGCCGGCAAGACCGGCTCCGGTGACGATCCGGCGACGGCGGGCAAGCGCCTCGCCCGTCTCGTGGTGGGCCGGCGGGGACTGGCGCAGCGACCTGGGGACCAGCCCATGTGCTCTGGCGCCCCAGCCACGGCCTTCGCCGTCCTCCCGGGGGCAGGTCACCGCCGTCGCACCTCGCGCGCCCGCTCACCCAGCGCCGCGAGGACCGCCGCGTCGTAGTCCAGCGGGTCGAAGGGCACGAGCGAGCGGATCGAGTCGTCCCTGACGACCACCTCGTTGCTCATCGAGTCCACGAGCGACCTGGCCGTCTGGGTGTCCACGTCGGTGACGAGGGTGAGCCAGAGCGAGGACAGGCGCGGGGTCAGCAGCGGCACCGGCAGCACCCTGAACCCGCGCCCCTGGATGAGCGCGACCCGGCGCATCATCGTCACGTACCTCAGCACCTCGGGACCGCCGATGTCGAAGGCGCGGCCGGTGGCCTCCGCCAGGTCGAGCACCCCCACGAGGTACCGGACCACGTCGTCGACGGCGATGGGCTGGGTACGCGTGTTGACCCAGCGGGGAGTGACCATGGCCGGAAGGTGCTCGACGAGCTGGCGGGTCAGCTCCCAGGAGATGCCACCGTGCCCGACGATGATCCCGGCCCGGAGGGTCGTCACCGGCACCCCGGCGCCGGCAAGCAGGTGCTCCACCTCGCGCCGGCTGCGCAGGTGCGCGGACAGCTCGTTGGAGTCGTCGCCCAGACCGCCGAGGTAGATGATGCGTCGGGTGCCGGCCGCGGCAGCGGCCGCGCCGAAGGCCCGCGCCGCGTCCGCGTCCCTGCGCTCGAAGTCCGCTCGGTCCAGCGAGTGGACGAGGTAGTACGCGGCATCACACCCGGCAAGGGCGTGCTCCAGCGTCGCCGGGTCGTGGACGTCCCCGTAGGCGGCGGAACCGCTGCCCCGGTAGGACTCGGGGTGGCGGGTCATGGCCCGCACCTCATGACCCGCGTCGACGAGAGCCCGGCACAGCCGTCTCCCGACGAAGCCGGATGCTCCTGCGACCAGCACCCTCACAGTGGTCCCCTTCTCCGTGGTCCGACCTCTCCGGTCGTGGGGCGCGGGTCCTCAGACTCGTCGGGTCGGCAGGGAAGCTCAAATGCGCCGGTATGCCGTGCACTCTGCCGTGCGCTCCGCCGCCCGGCTCCGGTGCCCAGCGACGGCGGCGCCCCCGTCGGAGCCTCGACCCAGGCGTCGACGAGGGCCCACTGCGCGTCGACCCAGCGCTTGGCCCCGGGCTCGTCGCGCCGCACGTCGGCGGCGGCGAAGACCCACGCCTGGATCCTCATCGGCCGCCGGTCGACGGGGAGGGCCCGCCACATCTGTGCCGGGTTGACGAGCGTGTCGAGGCCGCGGTGGACGACGACGACGACCCGGGTGTCGGCGCGCGCCGTGAGACAGGCCACCACCCCACCCGGCCTCGGCGGCAGGACGTGCGTCAGCTCTGCGGCCTCGAGACCGCGTCGGCGCTGGTCGGTCCGCAACAGCCACCGGACCGCGCGCCGGTGCCGGTGAGGGGTCCAGTTCCCGCCCTCGGGAAACAGCAGGAGCGCCTCCGGCCCGCTCAGCGACCGGGCCAGCTCCTTCACGGACTCGGTGCGGTCCTCACCGGCTCCCGAGCTCGACGGCAGGAAGTAGCAGTCCAGCCGGTTGAGGAGGATGTCGAGCCCGGGGTCCCACTGCAGGGCAGCCTTGAGGACGACCTTGGGCCGACGTCGGTATGCCGTGAGCAGGACCTGCATGAGGGCGAAGGAGTCGCCCGGGCCGGCATGTCGGGCGAGGACGATCAGCGGGTCACCGCTGCCGTGCAGTGCGGGCTGCTCCTCGAGCTGGACGCGGAAGCCCAGCAGTGCGGCGGCGGCGGCCATCAGCAGGTCCAGGCCCCACCGAAGCACCGCCGCATGGCGTTCGCGCCAGGGCGCGAGCTCCCGGCCCGGCAACGGTGACTGCAGCCACAGGCCCCAGCAGGCCACCATCATGGCCACGTCGACCCAGACGTAGACGAGGGCGAAGAGCGTCAGGCGCAGGAGTCGCCGCGGTCCGCCACCAAGGGCCAGGACGGCGGCGACGACGAGCAGCGGCAGGAGCACGACGGACGTCGCGACGGCGCCGGGCAGCCACAGCGGGTTGACCGCCCGACGCAGTGCTGGGGGTGGCACCCAGAAGCTCACGGGGTGCTCCTGCGGCCGCGGGACCGGGCCAGGTACTCGCTGGTCGCCTCGAAGGCGCTGTCGATCCGCTCGGTCACCCGCCGCGCACCGCGCAGGTCCATCGTCAGGCTCGGCGCGTCCCGGACCCCGCTCGGCAGCACGTGCAGCTCGACGTCGGCCGGCACGGCGGCGAGCTCCTCGACGAAGCGGTGCCGTCGGGCAATCTCGAACGCCACGAGCCCGACCTCCCAGGGCCGCTTCGGGGCGCGGAGGGGGTGCTCGATGCGTCCGACGTGCAGCACGTAGATGCGTCGTGCCCCGAGGTGGACGGCGCGCCCGACCGGGATGGAGTGCACCAGACCACCGTCGAGGTAGTGCGAGCCGCCGATGGCCACCGCGGGAAGCAGTCCGGGGACGGCGCACGAGGCCAGGACCGCGTCGGCCACGGAGCCCTCGGTGAACCAGTGCGCCGATGCCCGTTCGACGCTCGCCGCCACGCACTGGAACGTCACGGACAGGTTCTCGATGGCGGCGGCCGGCAGGTGCTCGTCGATGAGCCGGCGCAGTCCGGCGTTGGAGTGCAGGTGCGTCCCCAGCGTGGCCACCCGGGTGGCCTGGAGGAAGACCGAGTCGGTGAACACCCCGGACGTCGCGACCGTCGCCCATACCGACGTCAGCCGGTCCACCGCCTCCACGGACGGGTCGGCGGCCACGAAGGCGCCGTTGAGAGCGCCGACGCTCGTGCCGACGACCAGATCGGGTCGGACCCCGGCAGCGAGCAGGGCACGCAGCATGCCCACCTCGCTGGCGCCGAGGATGCCGCCGCCGCCGAGGACGAAGGCCACCGGGCCCGGCACGCTAGCCCGCCAGTGCTGTCAGCTCGTCGACGATCTCGTCGAAGGCGCCCACGCCCAGCGACAGGTGCCCTTCCCCCCGGCGCAGCCGGGAGGTGGCCCCGGCCACGTGCTCGGCCAGCCACCGTCCGTGCGCCAGGGGCACCATCCGGTCCTGGTCGCCCTGCCAGACCATGACCGGACGCACGATGGCACCGATGTCGAAACCCCACGGCGCGACGAACGCCAGGTCGTCGTCGCGCCAGCCGGCGACCCCCGTGCTGACAGCCGCGCGGAACGACGAGGCGGTCCACTCCGCGAACTCTCCGGTCAGGCTGGCCCGGTCGACGTCGGAGACGAGGTCCCCGAGCGCGGCCGCGACGTCCGTTGGGGTGATGTCCCTCAGCTGCGCCGCCGCCCTCTCGAGCCACGGGGTCAGGACCGCCCCTCCCTGCAGCGCCGCACCGAACTCCTCGAGGTTCTCCTCGCCCATCCCGGCCAGCCAGTCGAGCCCGTCGGCTCGGAAGGGGGCCACCCCGGCGATCGTCGCGGCGCCACGGCACCGCTCCGGCAGCAGCGCGGCGCAGGCGAGTGCGTGCGGCCCACCACCGGACCAGCCGACGGTGACGAACCATGGGGCGTCGAGGTGGTCGAGGACGGCGGTGACGTCGGCGGCCGCGTCGGCAACCGTCCGGCCCGCGTGCGGGGACGACCCGGCGTAGCCCGGACGGGAGTACGCCGCGAAGCGCAGGCCCCGGGCCGTGACCGCCTCGACGGCCGGGCGGAACGGCACGGCAGCGCTCGGCGTGCCCGCTTGGAACAGGAACACCCCGCCGCCGGGTGGCCCGGCGGACACGACGTCCAGCCGTCGTCCGCCACTGACCACCCGCTCCTGCCTGACCTCGCTCACCCGTGCAGCATGCCACGCTGGGTCGGGGCCCGCGCTGCGTGACGCCGGGTGCGGTGGGTAGGGTCAGGTCCATGAAGACGCGCGCCATCGGCAGCACGGAGGTCTCAGCAATCGGGCTGGGGGGGATGCCCATGTCCATCGAGGGGCGACCGGACCGGCAACGGTCGCTCGCCACGATCCACGCAGCGCTCGAGGCCGGGCTCACCCTCATCGACACAGCCGACGCCTACCACGTCGGCGCGGACGAGGTGGGCCACAACGAGACGTTGGTGGCGGAGGCGCTCGGCTCCTACGGTGGGGACGTCGGTGACGTGCTGGTCGCCACGAAGGGCGGGCACCTGCGACCGGGTGACGGTTCCTGGACGATCGACAGCTCACCGGGTCACCTCCGCTCGGCCTGCGAGGCGTCCCTGAAGCGGCTCGGCGTCGAGGCGATCGGCCTCTACCAGCTGCACCGTCCCGACAGCGCGGTGCCGTACGAGGAGTCGGTGGGCGCCATCCGGGACCTGCTCGATGAGGGGAAGATCCGCATGGCCGGGGTCTCCAACGCCAACCCGGAGCAGATCCGCACCGCCGCGCAGGTGCTCGGCGACCGGTTGGTCAGCGTGCAGAACCAGTACTCACCGGCATACCGCAGCTCCGAGCCGGAGCTGCGGCTGTGCGACGAGATGGGCATCACGTTCCTGCCGTGGTCGCCGCTCGGCGGGATCTCCCGGGCCGCCGGGCTCGGCAGCACGTTCACGGCGTTCCAGGAGGTCGCCGACGAGCACGGGGTCAGCCCCCAGCAGGTGACCCTCGCGTGGATGCTGGCCACCTCGCCGGTGGTCGTCCCCATCCCCGGTTCCTCGCGTCCGGAGACCATCCGCGACTCCGCGCGCGCAGCGGACCTGGAGCTGTCCGCGGACCAGGTCGAGCGCCTTGACCGCGCCGTCTGACGGACTGACGCGCATCGCGTCGCGCGATCCCCTGGGGCGACTGTCGTGATCACCGTGTCCCGCCGGACCACGGCCGCACCCGAGGACGTCTGGGCCGTGCTGGCCGACGGATGGTCCTATGCCACGTGGGTCGTCGGTGCCTCCCGGATCCGGGCGGTCGACCGGTCCTGGCCCGAGGCGGGGGCACGGATCCACCACTCGGTCGGCACGTGGCCGCTCCTGCTCAGCGACGAGACGGTGGTCGCGGACGTCGTGCCGGGCGAGATGATCCGGATGCACGCCAAGGCGCGCCCTCTCGGGGAGGCGGTCGTCGAGATCGAGCTGCGCGGCGAGCAGGGTGGTACCCGGATCGAGATGCGCGAGGACGCTCTCCACGGCCCGATGACGCTCGCCCCGAAACCGCTGCGCCAGCTGGCGATACGGGCGCGCAACACCGAGACGGTCCTGCGACTGGCCCTGCTTGCGGAGCGCAGCACGTCGGCGGAGGCGGCGGCCTCGCCGTAGCGGGCCCCGCCGCGGGCCGGTAGCCGGCCTAGCGGCGGACCCGGCCGTACATCTGGTGCAGGGCGCTGAGCGCTGCGCCCCGACGTGACCTGCCCCACCATCGCTGTTCCGCGAGCGCCGCCCGGGCGGCGAGGTAGCCGCATGCCCCGTGGACGCCGCCACCGGGGTGGATGGCCGCGCTGCCGAGGTACAGGTTCTCGATGTGGGTGCGGGGGCCTCCGACGCCGGTCACCGGACGGAAGATCAGCTGCTGGAACAACTGGGATGTCCCACCGCCCACCGCCCCGCCGGTGAGGTTGGCGTCAGCCGCCTCGAGGTCCGAGGGCCGCTGGACCCAGCGGTCAAGGACCAGGTCGCGCCACCCCGGGGCGAAGGCGTCGAGCATGGCCTCCGTGTGTTCCACCAGAAGCTCGGCGCTCGCGTCGTCGGTCACGCCGCGCGGCAGGTGGGTGTAGAGCCACATCGCCTGGGTGCCGGCAGGCGAGCGGGACGGGTCGATGGTCGACATCTGGCCGACCAGGGCGAAGGGACGCTGCGGGATGCGCCCTGTCGCCAGGTCGGCCGCCCAGTGCACGAGCCCCGCGGAGTCCGCTCCCACGTGGACGACACCGGCCCTCCTCGAGTGCCGGGCGGTCCAGGGCACGGTCGCCCGCAGCCGGTAGTTGAGCTTGACCGTGGGAAGGTCCCAAGCGAACCGGTCCAGCTCGGCGCGCAGCTTCCGCGGCACGGCCGACTCGTCCAGCAGGCGACCGTACAGCGCCGGTGCGCTCGTGTCGGCGATGACCGCGCGGCGGACCCGGTGGGTGCGCCCCGCGGCGGTGTGAACGGAGTGCGCGCGCCCGGACCGGACGTCGATGGCCACTGCTGC
>JBPCOG010000374.1:0-6569 GCA_051000455.1 Lapillicoccus sp.
CGTCGGTGAGGCCCGGGCCACCGTCGCGCACCTCGAGGACGGCCAGGCCCGCCTCGGTGCGGGCGGCGAGGATGATCGGGGCCCCCTGCGGGGTGACCCGGAGCGCGTTCTCGAGCAGCCCGTCGACGGCCTGGCGCAGCCGCTGCGGGTCGACGACCACGGGGAGGGGCTCCGTGCCGGTCTCCAGCCGGAAGACCACCCCCGCCTCCGCGCACCGCCGGGCCCACGTCGTCGCGGCAGTGCGCACGAGGACGTTGAGGTCGGCGGTCACGGGGTGGATGCTCATCTCGTGCGCGTCGAGGCGGGCGAGGTCGAGCAGGTCTGCGACGAGGCGCTCGAGCCGGTGCGCCTCGTCGGCCATCACGGCGGCGACGCTCGAGACCTGCCCGGCGGGCACCACGCCGTCGGTGAGCGACTCGGCATACCCGGTGATCGCCGTCAGCGGGGTCCGCAGGTCGTGGGAGACGGACAGGAGGAACTCGCGCTGGCGTGCCTCGGAGTGCGACAGCGCGGTGGCCAGGCGGTTGAGTGAGCCGGCGACGTCCGCGACTTCCTGCGGGCCGGTCAGCGGGACCGCGACGTCCCGCCGCCCGTCGGCGAGTGCCTGCGCCGCCGCGGCGGTCCGCTTGAGCGGCAGCGACAGGCGCCAGGCGACGACGAGCCCGATGCCCATGGCAACCACCGCGGTGGCTGCCAGCGCCCACCCCAGCTCCACGACGACCCGCTGGCCGAGGGCGATGGCATCGGTGCGCCGCTGCGCGAGGACGAGGCCGCCCGCGGACGTCGGGCGTGCCTCGACGAGGACGAACCCCTCCTCGGTCGGCAGCTGGAGCGACATCGGGGTGCCGTCGAGCACCGTCTGCACCTGCTGGGTGGTCAGCGCGCGTCTGGCGAGCTGGTCCCCGGCGAGGACGGGCTCACCCGGGTCGGCCCTGCGGATCGTCGCGATCTGGACCTTGATGTTGGCCAGCGCCCGCCGGGCGCGGGCCTGCCCGGCGTCCGCGTTGGTCCCGATCGCCGCGTTGGCCTGGGCGGAGTCGGCGAGGGCCGCGAGGTTGCGCCGGGCGGCCTGCTCGTTGGCGCTCTGGAGCAGGTTCACGCTGACCAGCCCGGCGGCCACGGAGGTGAGCAGCACCACGACCACCGCGAGCAGGGCCATCCGGAAGGCCAGCGACGTCCGCGGGAACCTGGTCCTCACCCGTCCTCACGGTGCGCCCGGGGCGGTTGCGCGGCGTAGCCGACGCCGCGCACGGTGCGGATGATGTCGTGGGCCCCGAGCTTGCTGCGCACCTGGGCGACGTGGACGTCGACGGTCCGCTGGCCGGCCACGCTGTGGTAGCCCCAGACCTGGCGCAGCAGCTGGTCCCGGGTGAAGGCCCGGGCCGGGGAGGTCATCAGGTGGGCGAGCAGGTCGAACTCCGTCGCGGTCAGGGCGATCTCGTCGTCACCGGCGAACACCTGCCGTTGCTCGGGAAGGCAACGCACGCTCCCGCACCTCAGGGCTGGCGGACCGGTCCCCGGGTGACGACGGTCGGGCCCCGACCGGCGCAGCACGCTCGCCACGCGGGCGATGGCCTCCCGCGGGGAGAACGGCTTGGTGATGTAGTCGTCGGCCCCGAGCTCGAGGCCCACGACGCGGTCGACCTCGTCGTCGCGGGCGGTGACGAACAGGACCGGCGTCCAGTTGTCCTCGGCGCGCAGCGCGCGGCAGACCTGTATGCCGTCCATGCCGGGGAGGCCGATGTCCAGGAGCACGAGGTCGGGCGAGTCGCGGCGGATGGCCTCGAGCGCCGCCCGACCGTCCCGCTCCACGTGGGTGGCGTAGCCCGAGTGCTGCAGCTGCATGACCATCATCGAGGCGATGGCGGCCTCGTCCTCCACGACCATCACGAGCTGCTGGTGCCTGTCCCCGGCCACCCTCGAACTGTACTGTCGGGCGATCTCGGCCCGGTCACTTCTGTGTGCGGGTTGCGTCAGGACGGTCCGGTCCGTCCCGGCGGCCAGGGAGCCACCCGGTGCCGCGGCGCGGAGCCCTCCGGTACGTTCGGACCAGCACGCAGCCGCGTCGCCGACGCGCAGGGAGGGGACGTGATGTCGTTGCCGGCCGCGCCGCCGCCACCCGTCCTCGACCCCGTTGCGGACGAGGAGCGCCGACGGGGGCTGCGCAGGATGCGGGCCGTCGCCGGGTCCCTGCTGGTCGTCGCCGCGGTGGTGTTCCTGCTCACCCTGGGCCGACCGGGGTTCTGGGGGTTCGTCAACGCCGGTGCCGAGGCGTCCATGGTGGGCGCGATGGCGGACTGGTTCGCCGTGACGGCGATCTTCCGGCACCCCCTCGGCCTGCCGATCCCGCACACGGCGCTCATCCCGCGGCGCAAGGACCTGCTGGCCCGGAGCCTTCAGGACTTCATGGGCGAGAACTTCCTCCGTGAGGAGATCATCCGTGAGCGGGTGCTGGCGGCGCGGGTCAGCGCCCGGCTGGCCGGCTGGGTCAGTGAGCCGGAGAACACCCGCCGGGTCGTCGACGAGGCGGCGAGCCTGCTGGTCACCGGGTTGAACCGGCTCAGCGACGAGACGATGGCGACGGTCGTCAACGAGGCGGTCCTGCCACGGCTGCGGACCGAGCCGGTCAGCCCGGTTGCCGGCAGCCTCCTCGCGGAGGTCGTCCGCGACAGGGCGCATTACGGCCTCGTCGACCTCGCGCTCGGGGAGGCGCACCGGTGGCTCCTGGAGAACGAGGACACGTTCAGCACGGTGCTCGGGGAACGGGCCCCGTGGTGGGCGCCGACGCGCGTCAACGAGCTCGTCATCAAACGGCTGCACCTTGAGGCCTTGGCGTGGGTGAAGGACATCCGCGACACCCCCCGTCATCACGCGCGCGTCGCCCTCGACGACCTGCTGCGGCAGCTGGCCGACGACCTGCTGACCGACCCACGGACGATGGAGCGCGCCGAGCGGCTCAAGAACCGCATCCTCGACACCCCGCAGCTCCTCGTGACGGCGGTGTCGCTCTGGCGGGCCTTCCGGGCAGCCCTCGTGGGGGCCCTCGACGACGTGGACGGGCCACTGCGGGCCCGCGCCGGCGCGGAGCTGCGCACCTTCGCCGAGCAGGTCAGCACGGACGAGGGGCTGCGGGAGCGGCTCGACGGCCATGCCGCGGACCTGGCCACCTTCCTTGTCGCCCGCTATGGCGACGAGCTCACCACGGTCATCAGCCACACGATCAACCGGTGGGACGGGAAGGAGACGGCCGAGCGCGTGGAGCTGCACGTCGGGCGGGACCTGCAGTTCATCCGCATCAACGGGACCATCGTCGGGGGTCTGGTCGGCGTGCTCATCCACACCGTCGTGGTCCTCCTCCAGCGGTGACGGCGGTAAACCAGGCGCGTCCTCTCGGCGCGTCGTGACACCCTGACCCCGTGCAGATCACCTCCTACCGCAGCGTCCTCGCCGTCCCGGCAGCGCGTCAGGCCCTGCTGCTCGGGTTCTTCATCCGCGTACCGATGTTCGCCGGCGGGGTGATCCTCACGCTGCACGTCGTCGACCGGCTGCACCGCTCCTACGGCGCGGCCGGCCTCGTCACGACCGCCGCGACCGTGGCCATCGCCGTCTCGGGCCCGTGGCGGGGCGGCCTGCTGGACCGTCGCGGGCTGCGCCGGGTCGTGCTGCCCTCCCTCGTGGTGCAGGCCCTCTGCTGGTCGGTCGCCCCGTTCCTCGGCTACCTGCCGCTCATCGTCCTCGCGGCCCTCGCCGGCCTGTTCGTCGTGCCGACCTTCTCGATCATCCGGCAGGTCCTCATCAACGCCGTCCCGGAGCATCAGCGGCGCACCGCGCTCTCGCTGGACTCGGTCGCGACCGAGATGTCGTTCATGGCCGGCCCGGCGCTGGGAGTGTGGGCCGCGCTCGTCTGGAACACCGCCTGGGCGATCCTGCTCTTCGAGTGGCTGAGCATCGTCGCCGGCGCGGTCCTCTGGTTCGTCAACCCCCCGCTGCGCTCGCCGTCCTCGTCCGCCGGGGAGGCGAGCCAGCCGGCGCTGCCCCGCAGGGAGTGGTTCTCCCTGACCCTCCTCGCCGTCCTCGCGGCGGCCGCGGCGACGACCGTCGTCCTGTCCGGCTCCGACGTCTCGATCATCGCCGCCCTGCGCTCAATGGGGGCCCAGCCGCACATCGGGTGGGTCCTTGCCGTCTGGGGCCTCGGCTCAGTCGTCGGCGGCCTCATCTACGGTGCCTGGCACTCCTCCGTCTCGGTGTTCTGGCTGCTCGGTGGCCTCGCCGTCGCTACCGCTCCGTTGGCGCTCGCCACCGGACTTCCGTGGCTGGTGGCGCTCCTTGTCGTCTCTGGCGTCTTCTGCGCCCCCACCATCACCGCCACCGTCGACCACCTCAGCCGGGTCGTCCCGGAGCGGGCCAGGGGGCAGGCGATGGGGTGGCACGGCTCGTCGATGACGGCCGGCGTCGCGCTGGGGGCGCCCCTCGCCGGGTTCGCCATGGACCGCGCCGGCTGGCAGTGGGGCTTCCTCAGCGTCGCGGGCGCCGGGCTGCTCGTGGCCGGCGTGGGCGCGTCGGCCACGTCCCTGCGCCGTCGTCGGCGTCGGAAGGCCCACCTCGACGGGCAAACCGCTCCGGCTCCGCACGCAGCCCCGACCCCGGTGCCCTGAGCCCGGTCCCCGCCGACGGAGCTGGTGGTCAGGTTCTCCTGGCGTTGCCTCGTTGACTGTCCCGCTGTCACGGTCCTGACCGGGACAGGGGCGCAGCCAAGGCCGAACAGCCGGCTTGGGTGTCGGGCTGGGACGGGTCAGGTCCTCGCTGTCGGGCGAGGTGGATGCGTGCGGGCCTGGGTCCACCCGGTGGCCACGTCGGTCACGCACAGCGACCAGCAGTACTTCAGCAGCGACCCGGGCCTGGTCATCGCCCGGCCCTTGCCGATCTGGACCTTCTGGCGGTGCCCGGCCAGGCGGCGGTCGATCATCGCGGCGGACATCGACAGCAGCGCCTCGGCGAGCTCGTCGCTGACCGCCAGCTCGTCGCGGTGCCGCAGCGCCGGGACCAGGGCCGGCAGCGCCGGGGCCAGCCGCTTACCGGTCGGCCCGTCCAGCACCGCCCAGCAGAACGCCAGCGCGTCCATCACCTCGGACCGGTACCGCACCACCGGCTCGCGCGGCCTACGTGGCGCTGCAGGCCCGGCCGCCACACGCCGCAGGGCCTTGCGGGCGTGGTCACGGTGCCAGCCGGTCACGCCCACCAGTTGGTCCAGGACCTCGCCCTTCTCCGCCCGCTTGCCCTTCGCGTACCGGGCCAGCATCGCCCTGGTGACCTGCTTTCGTGTCGTCAACTCCAACTCCATCCCTCGATCGTCCCCGCGGGCATCCTTGGACGAGTCAACGCGTCGGATTGGGTAGCGCCCCCCGCCCCTGATAGCCTTGAGCCCGACCAGCCACGCCGCCGCCGGATCCGTCCGACACGGCGTGGCGTCCAAGAGAAGCCCCGCTTCCACCCGCGTCGGTCGTCAGGTCGCCGGGTCCGGTCCGACACGGTATGCCGTGTGCCCACCACGCGTGGGCCCGCGGGATGCGGTGGCGGCGCGTCCGACAGCTGCCCGGCATACAGCGTTATCGGAGTGGTGGGGACCGAAGACTTATCGGGCACCGCCGGTGCCGAGGAGCCTTTCGCGTTCCCCGGGAGCGGCCGGTGCCGGCACGGTCGCGGGAGACCTACCCCCAACAACGAAGGAGCTCCACATCAGCGAACCTCGCATCAACGACCGGATCCGGGTGCCGGAAGTGCGCCTGGTCGGCCCCAACGGTGAGCAGGTCGGCATCGTGCGCGTCGAGGACGCGCTGCGTCTCGCCGCCGAGGCGGACCTCGACCTCGTCGAGGTGGCGCCGATGGCCCGTCCCCCGGTCGCCAAGCTCATGGACTTCGGCAAGTTCAAGTACGAAGCCGCCATGAAGGCCCGGGAGGCGCGCAAGAACCAGGTCAACACGGTCATCAAGGAGATCAAGCTGCGTCCGAAGATCGACCCGCACGACTATGGCACCAAGAAGGGCCACGTCGAGCGGTTCCTCAAGGCGGGGGACAAGGTCAAGGTGACGATCATGTTCCGCGGCCGGGAGCAGTCCCGGCCGGAGCTCGGCTTCCGACTCCTGCAGCGCCTCGCCCAGGATGTGGTCGAGCTCGGCTTCGTCGAGTCCACGCCGAAGCAGGATGGGCGCAACATGGTCATGGTCCTCGGCCCGACCAAGAAGAAGTCGGAGGCGAGGGCTGAGCAGCGCCGTCGCCGCGAGAGCGACTCCCACCCGGATGCTCCCGAGGCCGCCCCGGCCGAGCTCAGCGCGGCAACACCGGCGACACCGGCGACCGAGGCCGGGCCCGCGCACGAGACCCCGGCGCACGCCGAGAGCGCACCAGCACGAGCCTGACCCGAACCCGAACACCCAGCACGACCCGAGCACCAGCACGACCTGACGGGGGCCGCCCCAGCAGGACGAACCCCGAAGGAGACCGGCTCCCATGCCGAAGATGAAGACGCACAGCGGCGCCAAGAAGCGCTTCCGTATCACCGGCACCGGCAA
>JBPCOG010000363.1:0-4090 GCA_051000455.1 Lapillicoccus sp.
ATGCGCCACGCCGCGGCGGCCCGGCGTGAGCTGGGCATCGCGACCGCCTTCAACTTCCTCGGACCGCTCACCAACCCGGCCCAGCCGACGTATGCCGCGGTCGGGGTTGCCGACGCCCGGATGGCGCCGCTGCTGGCCGGGGTGTTCGCCGGACGCGGCAAGGACGCTGCCGTCTTCCGCGGGGACGACGGTCTCGACGAGCTGACCCTGTCCACGACCTCGTCGGTGTGGTGGGTACGCGACCGTCAGGTGAGCGAGCTGAGCGTCGACCCGCTCGCACTGGGGCTGCAGCACCACCCGGTCGAGGCCCTGCGCGGTGCGGACGCGGCATACAACGCCTCGGTGGTGCGGGACGTCTTCGCCGGCGCCCGCGGCCCGGTGCGGGACTCCGTGGTGCTGAACACCGGGATCGCCCTCGCGCTCACGGTGGGCGACAGTGGTCCGGGCGACGAAGGGCTCAGGGCCGGCCTGCGAGCCGGCATGGACCGGGCGGAGCAGGCGCTGGACAGCGGCGCCGCGAGCGCACTGCTGCAGCGGTGGGTGGCCGCGACGCGCTGAGTGGCGCCCGGGCCAGTCTCAGTCGCCCTCGAGCCCCAGGCTGAACGCCGCCTCGAGGTCGTGTCTGGAGTAGGTGCGGAACGTGATGTGGGTCGAGGTGGCGGTCACCCCGTCGACCTTGCTGAGCCGGTCCGCGATGACGTCGGCGAGCTCCTCGTGCGCCCTCACCCGCACCATGGCGACCAGGTCCGCGTCGCCGGTGACGGAGTAGACCTCGCTCACCGCGTCGAGGTCCGCGATCCCCTGGGCCACTTCCGGTATCCGGGCGACGTCACAGCTGACGAGGACGATGGCGGTGATCACGTCCGCCAGCCTAGCGGCTGGCCGCGCCAGGGGGCCGGCACACCCGCGTCACGCCAGCGCTGGCGTGACGCCTTTCATCGCTCTCCGGCTCGGGGCCGCGCAGGTGCTGGCGCCGCGCCGAACGGTTCGCGGTCGAACGGCGCGACGTCGGGTCCGGCGGCAGGCGACTCGAGTGAGGCGCGGACGGCGCCGGCACCCCCCACCGGACAGGACCAGCTGCCGTCGATCGTGACGATGCGCACGCCCGGGGTCTCCAGCCAGCGCAGGATCATCTCCGTCTCCTCCGCGAAGGCTGCCGGGGCACAGCTGCCGGTGCCCGTGACGACCTCGGCCGTCGCGCGCAGCGAGTGGACGTAGACCATCGGGTCCGCGCCGGCGGGGCTCAGGCTCGTGCCCGCCAGCCTGCCGTAGCGGACGCAGACCAGCTCCCAGCCCCCGCCGGGCGCCCGCCGGGCGGCCACCAGCTCGGCGCTGCTCGCCAGCGGCGCGATCCGCTGGCTGCGCGCCGTCGCCCGGACCAGGTGCATCATCCGGTCCCGGACCGCGCCGGCGTCCTCGTAGCGGCGCTGCTCGGCCAGCAAGCTCATCCGATTGCGCAGGGCGCGGAACGCGGGCCGGGCGTCGCCGCCGATGAGCTGGACCGCCTCCGCAACCACCTCGGCATACTCCGCCACGGACTGGCCGCCCGTGCAGGGGGCTCCGCACCTGCCCATCTGGGCAAGTGCGCATTCCGAGGAGGTGCCCCGGGTGGAGAGCCGTTTGGTGCACTGGCGAAGCGGGATGACCTCGTGGACGGCCGCGATCGCTCCCTCCGCGACGGCGCGGGACGCGAAGGGTCCGAAGTACGGGCCGGTGTCGTCGCTGACCTCGCGGACGACGCTGAGGCGGGGGAAGTGCTCGGTGGTGAGCTTGACCCAGACCCCCCGCTCGGGGTGGGTGGACCTGCGGTTGTAGCGGGGCCGGTGTTCGGCGATGAGGCGCAGCTCCTGCACCTGCGCCTCCAGCGGGGTCTGGCAGACGATGGGCTGGATGCTGGCGGCAAGGCCAACCATCTCGGCCATCCGCGTGCGCTGCTCGGAAGCGGTGAAGTAGGTGCGGGCCCGGACCCGAATGTTGCGCGACGTGCCGACGTAGAGGGGCCGGCCATGGGTGTCCTTGAAGACGTAGACCCCCGGAGCCGCCGGCAGGCCGTCGGCGAGGTGACGCTTGCGGCGTTGTGCGTCGGACACCCGCGACGTGTAGCTCCCGAGCTCCTCCAGGGTGTGCACGCCGAGGTTGCCCACCCGCTCGAGGAGCGCATGCAGGACGTCGACGGTGGCCCGGGCGTCGTGCAGAGCCCGGTGGTCCGGGGTGGTGGCGGCTCCGAACAGGACAGCGAGGGTGCTGAGCTTGCGGTCGCGCGCCTCGTCGCGCCCCACCAGCTGACGGGCCAGGTGGACGGTGTCGAGGACCGGGAACCCCGGCCACGCGTGGCCGGTCGCGGCCGCGGCCGCCTTGAGGAACGAGATGTCGAAGCCCGCATTGTGCGCGACGAGGACGCTGTCCCGCGCGAACTCGAGGAATGTCGGCAGCACGGAGCCGATCCGCGGCGCCGTGGCCACCATGGCGTTGGAGATGCCGGTAAGGACCTGGATGAACGGCGGAATCGCCACCCCCGGGTGCACCAGGGTCTGGAACTCCCCGATCACCTCGCCGGCGCGCACCTTCACCGCCCCCACCTCGGTGATCGCGGACGCCGACGGGTCTCCTCCGGTGGTCTCCAGGTCGACCACCACGAAGGTGACCGTGGACAGCGCTGTGCCCAGATCGTCGAGCGTGCCCTGGACCGCCTGCATGCTCCCGACGGTAACCGCGCCGTCGGACACCCCCCGGCAGGCGCGCGCTGCGCCTGGCCGCTCGACGGGCCGGGTGTCAGTGTCTTCTCGTAGGGTTTCGGACACAACCAGGTCGACGCCACGCGCGACCGCGAACCACCGGAGGGGTGGTCATGAGACAGGACCAGCCGATGGTCGTCGAGTGCCGGACGTGCCCCGTGCGCGGCATGCGCTGCGAAGACTGTGTCATGACGGCGATGGCGGGGTTCCCGCCCCTCGAGCTGGCCAGCCCCGACCTGGCCCTTGACGCGGCCGAGCGGCGAGCCGTCGACGTCCTCGTCGCGGCGGGCCTGGTGGACCGGGCCCAGGTCGGGGCCCTACGCACCCGGCGCGAGCCGTTCGGGGGAGCCCGCTCCACCGGCTGAGGACGTGGGACGTGGTCCAGCCGCCGCGGGCTCGCCCCGGCGGTCAGCCCGGGCCTGCTGACCGCCCTGCGGGGCGGGCGAGCTGTCACGCGTCGCCTACCATCGGACGGTGGACGCCGCCCCTGCCTCGCCGCGGTGGCGGGCACTCGAGCGCCGGGCACCCGAGCGCCGGGCAATGGCCCGTGCCTGGGCACGCGGGGCGAGCATCCTGCTCGTACTCGCCGGCACCGCTTGCTCGGGAACGTGGTCCCCGGGCCCCAGCGATTCGTCCGGTCCCGCATCAGCCTCTGGCGCCACTGCGCCGCTCACCGCCGCGCCCGGCACCACCGCGCCCCCCACCGCCGCGCCCGGCACCACTGCGCCTCCCACCGCCGCGCCTGCGCAAGGCGCCCCAGCCGTCACCGACCCTTCGGCGGTCGGTCCGGCCACGTCGGCAGCCGCCGCCCCGGCCCGGGAGGGACCTCTCTCCGAGAGCGACCGGGAACGCCGCGCCGCCCTCGCCGACCTGGTCACCCAGCGGGCCGCTGCGCTGGCGGCACGCAGCAGGCCGGGCTGGATGTCAACGGTTGACGACCCGTCGAGCCCGTACGGCCTGCGCCAGGCGGCACTGTTCGACCGGCTGACCCTACTGCCGATCGCCGGCTACACCCAGAACGGCGTCGCACCGGCGCCGACGCCGGCCCGGGTGGCCGCGCTCGGCCCCGAAGCCTGGGTGGCGTCCGTCCGCATGGCCTACCAGCTTGCCGGCTACGACCGGGCAGCGCGCGGCTACCAGGCGTCATACACGCTGGTCCGGCGTCCCTCCGGGTGGAAGGTCGCCGACGACACCGACGGCCCGACGGAAACCCAGCCGTGGGACCTCCCGGATCTTGCGGTCGCCTCCTCGCCCACCTCCCTCGTCATCGGCGACCTCCCGATCAAGCAGCTGCAGGAGTACCGGGCGACTGCCGACGCGGCTGCCGTCCGTATCGCGACCGTCTGGGGCAGCGC
>JBPCOG010000002.1:0-4361 GCA_051000455.1 Lapillicoccus sp.
GTGCGGGGGTGGTTGGGGGGCCCACGGGGGGCGAAGCCCCCCGTGCGTCTACATGCTGTCGAGGAACAGCTGGACCCGGGCGTCAAACGGGGCGAAGGGGTCCTTGCACAGCACGGTCCGCTGAGCCTGGTCGTTGAGCTTGAGGTGCACCCAGTCGACGGTGAAGTCGCGACGGTGCTCCTGAGCGGCCCGGATGAAGTCTCCGCGCAGCTTGGCTCGGGTCGTCTGCGGCGGCGAGACCTTGGCCCGGAACGTCTCCAGATCGGTGCACACGCGCGCAGCCAGGCCCTTGCGCTGCAGCAGGTAGAACAGGCCGCGTCGCCGGTTGACGTCGTGGTAGGCGAGGTCGAGCTGGAGCACCCGGGGGTCCCCGATGTCGAGCCCGTGCTTGACGGCATACCGGTTGAGCAGCCGGTACTTCATGATCCAGTCGATCTCGGTCTCGACGAGGCTGTGGTCGCCGGACTCGACGGCACGAAGGGTGCGCTGCCACAGGTCGAGCACCTGCTTCTGCACCGGCGCGGTGAAGCCCTCACGGTCCGCGAACGCGACGGCCCGGTCGTAGTACTCCGTCTGGATCTGCAGAGCCGAGAGCTCCCGGCCGTTGGCGAGCCGGACCTTCTTGCGGCCGCTCATGTCGTGGCTGATCTCCCGGATCGCGCGGATCGGGTTCTCCAGGGCCATGTCCCGCATGACCACCCCGGCCTCGATCATCCGCAGCACGAGGTCCGCGGAGCCCACCTTGAGCAGCGTCGTCGTCTCGGACATGTTGGAGTCACCGACGATGACGTGCAGCCTGCGGTACTTCTCCGCGTCGGCGTGCGGCTCGTCACGGGTGTTGATGATGGGCCGGCTGCGGGTGGTGGCCGAGGAGACGCCTTCCCAGATGTGGTCGGCGCGCTGGCTGACGCAGTACTTCGCCCCGGCACTGCTGCTGACGACCTTGCCCGCGCCGCAGGTGATCTGGCGGCTGACGAGGAACGGGATGAGGACGTCGGAGATCCGTTGGAACTCCCCCAAGCGACCGACGAGGTAGTTCTCGTGGCAGCCATAGGAGTTGCCGGCCGAGTCGGTGTTGTTCTTGAAGACGTAGACCTCACCGGCAATGCCCTCCTCGCGCAGCCGCTGCTGGGCGTCCTCGACGAGCCCCTCGATGATCCGCTCCCCCGCCTTGTCGTGGATGACGACATCCCGGACGTCGTCGCACTCGGGGGTGGCGTACTCCGGGTGGGAGCCCACATCGAGGTAGAGCCGGGACCCGTTGCTGAGGAACACGTTGCTCGAGCGGCCCCACGAGACGACCTTGCGGAAGAGGTATCGGGCGACCTCGTCGGGAGTGAGGCGGCGCTGGCCGTCGAACGTGCACGTGACGCCGTACTCGTTCTCGATGCCGAAGATCCGCCGGTCCATGAACTCACTCTAGACACCGTCCGGCAGGTGCGCCCTCAGCGAACGAGGGTGACACGCACCGCGGTCAGATGGTTGTCTGCCGCCATGAGCGTCCTCGTCCTCGGCGGTACCTCGTGGCTCGGCGGCGAGGTCGCGCGCACCGCCCTGGCGGCCGGGCACGAGGTCACCTGCCTGGCCCGCGGCGACAGCGGCCCGGTCCCCGAGGGGGCCAGCCTCGTGCGCACCGACCGTTCGCAGCCCGATGGGTATGCCGTGCTGCCGGCCTCCGCACGGTGGGACCTCGTCGTCGAGGTCACCTGGCAACCGGGTTTCGCCCGCGGCGCGCTGCGGGCGCTGGCGGAGCGGGCCGCCCAATGGGTCTACATCAGCTCGTGCTCCGTCTACGCGGACCAGTCCCGGGCCGGCGCGGACGAGTCCGGGCCCCTGCTTCCACCGCTGGAGGCTGACACCGCCGGACGCGCGCAGTACGGTGAGGCGAAGGTCGCCTGCGAGGCGGCGTGCACGGCATACCGTGCCGGGGAGGTCCTCGTGGCACGCAGCGGCCTCATTGCCGGGTACGGGGACCGCAGCGACCGGTTCGGCTACTGGCCGGGACGTTTCGCCCTCGCGGTCGAGGACGGCGCCCCGGTCCTCGTCCCGCAGGGGCAGGAGCGCCCGGCGCAGCTGATCGACGTGCGCGACCTGGCCGGGTGGGTCGTCAGCGCCGGACTGGCCGGGGTGACCGGGAGCTTCAACGCGTCCGGTCCGGTGCGCACGGTCGGCGAGGTGCTGGCGGCGTCGAGGCAGGTGAGCGGGTTCGCCGGCGCGACGGTCTTCGCCGGAGACGAGCAGCTGGTCGCGGCGCAGGTGGAGGAGTACATGGGCCCGCGCTCGCTGCCACTGTGGATGTGTGACCCGTCGTTTGCCGGCTTCTCGTCGCGGGACGTCGCCAAGTCAGTCTCGGCCGGGCTCACCCACCGCCCCCTGCTCGACACGGCGCAGGACGCGCTGCGGTGGGAGCGGGAGCTCGGCCTCGAGCGGCTCGACCGCAGCGCCGGGCTCAGCCGCGCGGAGGAGCTCGAGGTCATCGCCGGGCTGCGCGACTGATCCCGGTGCCACCGTCAGACGTCGGTTGCGGGAAGGTGCTCCCCGATGAGCCGGGCGAAGAGCCGGAAGGCGCCGAGGTGCGCCTCCCCCGCGGGGACAGCCATGGTGCTGGCGCCGCACAGGGTGCCGTAGAAGTGCCCGTGCGAGTCGTTGACGGGCACCGTGAGGTAGCTCCGGAGTCCGAGGTCGGCGGCGGCCGAGCTGTCGGGGTAGTCGCGTGCGACATCGTCGGTGAAGGAGGGGCCCCCGCGGAGGGCACGACGGCAGAGTGTGTCCGACCACTCCACGAGGAGCCCCTCGGGAAGGGCGAGAGCGCCAATGTTGTGCACGACCTGCAGCTCCTGCTTGGACGCCGCCCAGTCCACCCGGGTGAGATAGGCAGACTCCATCTCGGCGAGGCGCGCGAGCTCGGCGAGCAGCTCACGGACGGTGTCGACGTCCAGGCGCCGGGCGTCCTGGACGTGCACCTTCACCGCACGGACCAAGGCGTCCAGCGGGGCAGCGGGCTGTTCGCCCGCTGCCGGAGCGGTAATGATCGCGTGCTCCGCGCCCAGGAGCTCCACCAGCTGCTCGCCGGTGACGGGTCGGCCGGTCAGGTCCCCCTGGACGAAGCGGCATCCCGCAGCACTGAGATGGCCCAACTGGGCAGGGGTCTGCACTCCTTTGGCCACCACGTCCATGCCGAGTCCGGAAGCCATCGCGAGGGTCGCCCGCACCACCGTGGCCGGGTCTTCGGGTCCCGAGACGCCGTCGAAGAAGCTGGGGTCGAGCTTGAGGGTGCTCAGCGGCAGCCGGGAGAGCCGAGCAAGGGAGGAGTGCCCGGGCCGGTAGTCATCCAGGGCGAAGCGCACCCCGTGGTGGCTCAGCTCCCACATGGCGTCGACAAGAGCCGCACTGGACGCCACAAGGTCCGTCTCGGTCAGCTCCAGGACCAGGCAGTGTGGAACAAGGCCTGCCTCGTCCAGGCCGTCACGGACGAGCTGGGCGAAGCCTGCGGCCGCGACGGTCGAGCAGGCCAGGTTCACCGACACCGACAGGTCGTCGGGCACGGCCGGCCGACGCTGCCAACCGGCCAGAGTCCAGGTGGTCTCCCGAAGCACCCACGTCGTGAACTCCTGGACCAGGCCGGTTCGATCCGCCAGAGCCACGAAGTGTGCGGGCGAGACCGCGCCCAGCGTCGGGTGCCTCCACCGGCCGATGGCCTCCACCCCGCTGACCCGGCCGCTGTGCAGGTCCACAATGGGCTGGTAGGCCAAGGTGATGAAGCCCTGAGCGAGTGCGTCACGCACCCTCAGCCCACGGACTTCGAGCGCCGGCGGGTCATCGGCCGCGGCGCGGTTGGGCATCATCGAGATCGGTCCTGTCTGTACGTCTTCCGAGCGGGGACCTGGTGGTGACGGCGGATCTGTGCCAAGCCATGCAGGCAACGGCGGTCAAAGTACGCAAATGGTACACGGATAGGTGGTGATCCCCTACGAGCTCGCGCGGTCGGTCGCAGCTCAGGCTGGGCGCGCCACCTGTTGCGCCCGGAGGCCCTCGAGGGCGGCGACCGCCACGGTGCGGGTGCGCTGACAGAGGTTGTCCTTGTCGCTCGCGCTCGCGCGCGTGTCCAACGTGGTGACGACCACCATGCCGGTGGCAGAGGTGCCCACGCCGACGACGCACCTCGTCGGCCGCGCCGGGTCATAGCTGGTCACGGTGGGGAAGCCCGAGGTGTCGGAGACCGAGTTCTCCCGCGCCGTGGCCAGGGTCCGGAACCGCTCGACGGTGAGCCCGTCGGTGGCGGTGACGGCGTACTGCACGCGCTCGATGGTGTTGTAGATGCAGGTCGCGCCCTTGTAGGCGTTCTGGTCGCTGGGTATGGC
>JBPCOG010000340.1:0-1279 GCA_051000455.1 Lapillicoccus sp.
CAGCTCCCGCGAGCGGATCGCCATCAGCGGCGAGCCGATCTCGGCTGAGCGGCTGATCGCGGTCTACGACGAGGTCCTGCCGTACGTCGAGCTGGTCGACGCGCGCTCGGTGGCGACGGGCGGTCCCCGCCTGACCTTCTTCGAGGTGTTCGTCGTCCTCGCGTATGCCGCGTTCGCTGACGCGCCCGTCGACGTCGCAGTCGTCGAGGTCGGCATGGGCGGCGGCTGGGACGCGACCAACGTCGGCGACGGTGCCGTCGCCGTGATCACGCCCATCGCGATCGACCACACCCACTTCCTCGGGTCCACGGTGGAGGAGATCGCCAGCGAGAAGAGCGGCATCATCAAGCCCGGCGCCATCGCGGTCTCTGCGCTTCAGGACCCCGAGGTGGCCGTCATCCTCGCGGAGCGGGCCCTCGAGGTCGGCGCCCAGGTGGTGGTCGAGGGCGGGGAGTTCGGCGTCATGACCCGGGAGGTGGCCCTCGGCGGGCAGCTGCTCTCGCTCAGGGGACTGGCCGGGGAGTACCCGGAGGTGTTCCTTCCGCTGCACGGGGCTCACCAGGGCGCCAACGCCGCCGTCGCACTCGCCGCGGTCGAGGCGTTCCTCGGCGGAGGGGAGCAGCGCCTCGACCCCGAGGTCGTCCGGCAGGGTTTCGCCGACGTCACGTCGCCGGGTCGGCTCGAGATCGTGCGCCGGTCCCCCACCGTCATGGTCGACGCGGCGCACAACCCCGCCGGGGCAGCTGCCCTCCGGGCGGCGATCGAGGACTCGTTCAGCTACTCCACCCTCGTCGGCGTCGTCGCGATGTTCGCCGACAAGGACGTGGCGGGGATGCTCGAGGTCCTCGAGCCCGTCCTCGACCACGTCGTGGTCACCCGCAACAGCTCCACCCGGTCGATGAACCCCCGGGAGCTGGGGGCGCTGGCCGGCGAGATGTTCGGGGAGGACCGGGTCAGTGTCGTGCCCGACCTGCCGGACGCCCTCGACCAGGCGGTGACCCTCGCCGAGGCAGACGGGAGGCGCGGAGGGGTGCTGGCCACCGGCTCGGTGGTCACGGCGGCGGATGTCCGCGCCCTGATGGGGATCGACTGGGCGTAGCGCCGGCGCGTCGCGACGTTCGGTCACCGGCATACCCAGGCTTAGGGTGGTTTCATGGTGCGTCCTGCAAGCTGTGTCAGGCCGACGGGTGTGAGTCCCGTCCCGGTAGGCGCCGGAGCGCCGGGTAGCAGGCCCCGGTCGTTGGGGGAGACCCTTGCGGCTGAGCGGGGTGTCGAAAGC
>JBPCOG010000203.1:0-5045 GCA_051000455.1 Lapillicoccus sp.
ATGCTCGTCGTCCTGACCACCGACGCCGTCGTGGAGGGCCAGGCGCTCGACGCGGTGCTGCGTGGCGCCACGGCCGTCACGTTCGACCGCATCGACTCCGACGGCTGCCAGTCGACCAACGACACCGTCCTGCTGCTCGCGTCGGGTGCCTCCGGCGTCCGCGTCCGGCCGGCCGAGCTCGCCGCCGCGGTCACTGCGGTGTGCGCGGACCTCGCGCGCCAGCTCATCGCGGACGCCGAGGGGGCCCGCCACGACATCGAGGTCGAGGTCCGGTCGGCGGCCTCCGTCGACGACGCGCTCGAGGTGGCCCGCTCGGTCGCCCGCAGCAACCTGTTCAAGTGCGCGGTTTTCGGCAACGACCCGAACTGGGGCCGGGTGCTGGCCGCGGTCGGCACCACGAGGGCCGCCTTCGAGCCGGACTGCCTCGACGTCTCGATGAACGGGGTCGAGGTCTGCCGCGCCGGGGGGGTGGGCGCCGCCCGGTCGGAGGTCGACCTGACCGGACGAGGGGTCCACCTCGTCGTGGACCTGCACGCGGGCGACGAGACGGCGACGGTCTGGACGAACGACCTGACCCACGACTACGTCGAAGAGAACTCGGCCTACAGCACATGAGCACCAGCATCCGGGGAGTCATCGACGCCGCCGCCCTCCGCGTCGCGGCGAGCAAGGCGCAGACCCTCGTCGAGGCGCTGCCCTGGCTCGAGCGTTTCAGCGGCCGGCTCGTCGTCGTCAAGTACGGCGGGAACGCGATGCTCGACACCGCCCTGAAGAAGGCGTTCGCCGAGGACGTCGCGTTCCTCCGGTATGCCGGCCTGCGTCCGGTCGTCGTCCACGGCGGCGGCCCGCAGATCGGGGAGATGCTCAGCCGGCTCGGCCTGCGCAGCGAGTTCAAGGGGGGGCTGCGCGTCACGACGCCCGAGGTCATGGACGTGGTCCGGATGGTGCTCACCGGTCAGGTCGGCCGCGAGCTCGTCGGCCTGCTCAACCAGCACGGCCCCCTCGCGGTGGGTCTGTCGGGGGAGGACGCCGGGCTTCTCGGCGCCCGTCGCCGGCCGGGGCTCGTCGACGGCGAGGAGGTCGACCTCGGGCTGGTCGGGGACGTGGAGAGCGTCAACCCCTCGGCGGTGATGGACATCCTCGCCGCGGGCCGGATCCCCGTCGTGTCCACCGTGGCGCCGGACCTGGACGAGGAGGGCCAGGTCCTCAACGTCAACGCGGACACCGCGGCGGCCGCCCTGGCGGTCGCGCTGGAGGCGCACAAGCTCGTCATCCTCACCGACGTCGAGGGCGTCTACGCCGACTGGCCGGACCGCGACTCCCTGCTGTCTCAGCTGAGCCTGACCGAGGCGAGCACCCTGATGGCCCGGGTCGACGCCGGCATGGTTCCCAAGCTCGAGGCCTGTGTGCGCGCGGTCCGCGGCGGCGTCCCGCAGGCGCACGTCATCGACGGGCGCAAGCCCCACTCGCTGCTGCTCGAGGTCTTCACCGACGAGGGGATCGGCACCATGGTCCTTCCCGACGACGTCCCACCCGCCGGCGACGTCCCACGCGCCGGAGCCGTTCCCGTCGGCGCCGTTCCCGACAGCTCCCGGCCCGACAGCGCCCAGGAGGCGAACCCGTGACGCACGCCCAGGATGTGCTCGCCCGCTACCGGGCCGCGCTGATCCCCGTCTTCGGCGTCCCCCAGACCGTGCTGTCCCACGGGCAGGGGTGCTACGTCGTCGACGTGGACGGCAAGCGCTACCTCGACCTGCTCGGGGGTATCGCCGTCAACACCCTCGGTCACAGCCACCCGGCCCTCGTCGAGGCGATCGCCAAGCAGGCCGGGCAGGTCATGCACATCTCGAACTTCTTCACCTCCGAGCCGCAGGTCGAGCTCGCCGAGAAGCTCATCGAGATCGCCGGGGCGCCCCCCGGCTCCGGAGTGTTCTTCGCCAACTCCGGCGCCGAGGCGATCGAGGCGGCCATCAAGCTGAGCCGGCGGACCGGACGCGCGCGCATCATCGCGGCCGAGGGCGCCTTCCACGGACGGACCACGGGAGCCCTCGCCCTCACCTGGAAACCGGCCTACCGGGAGCCCTTCGAGCCGCTCATCCCCGACGTCGTCCACGTCCCCTACAACGACGAGGCGGCACTGCGCCACGCCGTCGAGGCGGCCGGGGACTCGCTCGCCGCCGTCGTCCTCGAGCCCATCCAGGGCGAGGCGGGAGTCCTGACGGCCGACCCGGCATACCTGCGCCTGGCCCGCGAGCTGACGACGGCGGCCGGTGCGCTGCTCGTCCTCGACGAGATCCAGTGCGGCATGGGGCGAACCGGTCAGTGGTTCGCGCACCACGCCGCCGGGGTCCTGCCCGACGCCGTCACCGTGGCCAAGGGGCTGGCCGGCGGGGTGCCGATCGGCGCCCTCGTCACCTTCGGTGCGGGGGTGACCGGTCTGCTGACCGGGGGGCAGCACGGCAGCACCTTCGGCGGCAACCCCCTGGCGTGCGCGGCCGGACTGGCGACCATCCGCACCATCGAGTCCGAGGGGCTGCTCGAGCACGCCCGCGCGATGGGGACCCATCTGGCGCAGGGCCTTGCCGCCCTCGGGCACCCGCGGCTGGCCGGGTCACGCGGTCGCGGCCTGTTGCTCGCCGTCCAGCTGCGCGAGCCGGTCGCCGCCTCCGCGACGGACCTCGCGCGTGCCGCCGGGTTCCTCGTCAACGCTGTCGCCCCCGACACGATCCGCCTCGCCCCGCCGCTGGTCATCACGGCCGCCGAGCTCGACACGTTCCTTGCGGCGCTGCCGGCGCTGCTCGACGCGGCGGTGGTGAGCCCGTGATCTCGACGACGCGCACCGGGCGGCAGTCCCGCATCGCCGAGCTGCTTGCCGGCAGCCCGGTCCGCTCCCAGGCCGACCTGCTCGCGCTGCTCGCGCGGGACGGGATCGAGGTCACCCAGGCGACCCTGTCCCGCGACCTGCTCGAGCTCGGCGCCGTCAAGATCCGCAGTGGCCGTGCCCTCGTCTACGCCGTGCCCGACCAGGCCCGCGGCGGGCGACCCGGTGCGGCGGCGGACGTCCCGGCCCGGCTCAAGCGCGCCTGCGAGGAGCTGCTCGTCACCGCCGACCCGTCGGCGAACCTCGTCATCGTCCGCACCCCGCCGGGGGCCGCCAGCTACCTCGCCTCGGCGATCGACCTGTCCGGGCTGGCCGGGGTGCTGGGGACCCTCGCCGGGGATGACACCGTGCTCGTCATCACGACCAACGCCCGGACGGGTCCTCGGGTTGCCAGGCAGCTGATGGCCCTCACCGGGACCCCCGACTGAATCGAGGCCGCCGGTATGCCGGACCCGACAGGCACGACGTCAGGCTCGCCCGCGCCCGGGGAGGGGGCTACCGCCGAGAGGGCTACCGCCGAGAGGGCTACCGCCGAGAGGGTGAGCCTCTGGGGCGGGCGGTTCTCAGCAGGTCCGGACCAGGCCGTCGCGGCGCTGTCCAGGAGCACCCATTTCGACTGGGTGCTCGCCCGCTATGACGTCGCCGGGTCGAGGGCGCACGCGCGGGTGCTGCACGCCGCGGGCCTGCTCGACGACGACGCCCTCCGGGTGATGCTCGAAGCCCTGGACCGGCTCGACGACGACGTGGCGAGCGGGGCGTTCGGGCCCGCCGCCGACGACGAGGACGTCCACACGGCGCTGGAACGAGGGCTCATCGAGCGCGCCGGGGCCGACGTCGGTGGACGGCTGCGCGCCGGGAGGTCACGCAACGACCAGGTGGCGACGCTGCTGCGCATGTACCTGCGCGACCACGCCCGCACCGTTGCCGCTCTCGTGCTCGACGTCGTGGAGTCCCTGACCGTCCAGGCCGAGCGGCACATCGACGTCGCGATGCCGGGACGCACCCATCTGCAGCACGCCCAGCCGGTCCTGCTGGCCCACCACCTGCTGGCCCACGCGTGGGCCCTGCTCCGCGACGTCGGCCGGCTCCAGGACTGGGACCGCCGCGCGGACGCGTCGCCCTACGGTTCCGGTGCGCTCGCCGGGAGCTCCCTGGGCCTGGACCCCGCAGCGGTCGCGACCGAGCTCGGGTTCAGCCGTGCCGTCGAGAACTCGACCGACGGCACGGCAAGCAGGGACGTCGCCGCTGAGTTCGCGTTCGTCGCCGCGATGATCGCCGTCGACGTCTCGCGGATCGCCGAGGAGGTGGTCATCTGGGCGACCCGGGAGTTCTCCTACGTCACCCTCGACGACGCCTACTCCACGGGCTCGAGCATCATGCCGCAGAAGAAGAACCCCGACGTCGCCGAGCTCGCCCGCGGGAAGGCGGGGCGGCTCGTCGGCGACCTCACCGGGCTGCTCACGACCCTCAAGGGACTGCCCCTGGCCTACAACCGCGACCTGCAGGAGGACAAGGAGCCGGTCTTCGACGCGGTCCGCACGCTCGAGGTGCTGCTGCCGGCGTTCGCGGGCATGGTGGCCACCCTGACCTTCGACACGGAGCGGCTTGAGGCGCTCGCCCCACAGGGCTTCGCGCTCGCCACCGACGTGGCCGAGTGGCTCGTCCGCCAGCGGGTGCCCTTCCGGGTGGCCCACGAGGTGGCCGGGGCGTGTGTGCGCGAGTGCGAGCGCCGGGGGGTCGAGCTGTGGGACCTCGGCGACGAGGCACTTCGGGGGGTCAGCGAGCACCTGTCCCCGGGCGTGCGGGACGTGCTGTCGGTGCCTGGCTCGCTGGCGTCGCGGGACGCGGTCGGCGGGACCGCGCCGGTCCGGGTCCGTGAGCAGCTGGAGCTTGCCCGCCGGCGCGCCGCGGACGCCCGGGGCTTCGCCGCGAGCTTCCCGCGCGGCGCCACCGGGCACCACTGACGGGATCGGCGCGCGGGCGGCCCGGATCGCGCCCGGCGAGGGGTCAGCTGTGGCGCCTTCCCCGGCCCCGAGGCAGCCACGCCTGACCCTTCGCCGGCACCGTCCGAGTGTGCGGCGGCTGCGGTGGCCGGGTCAGGCGCTAGGGTCGGCTGCCGTGACACCCGCCGTGCCCCCTCACCGCGGCGACGCCGGGCTGCGCA
>JBPCOG010000024.1:0-6262 GCA_051000455.1 Lapillicoccus sp.
GATCCAGCGGGTGGTGCCGTCCGGCAGGAGGATCCGGTGCCGGCTGGTGTAGTCGCGTTCTCGACTTCGCAGGGCCGCCTCCACTGCGGCGCTGTGCTGGGCACGGTCCTCGGGATGGATTCGGCGCGAGATCGCCTGGAAGGTGCCCTCGAAGGAGCCGGGCTGCACGCCGTAGAGACCCTCCATCGCGGCGTCCAGCTCGAGCAGGCCCGAGCGCAGGTCCCAGCGCCAGGTCCCCGCTCCGCCGGAACGCAGGGCGATCGCTAGCCCCTCCCGGGTGCCGATGGGCCGCGAGACGTCGCTGGGCCCGCCGCTTCCCGTGCTCGCCCGACCTGCTCCGGCGCGGGCGACGGTCCGGGTCATGCGGTTCATCGACATCTCCCGGAGGGTGTCGTCGCAACCGGTGGGCAAGGCTGGCGCGGTGCGTCGCGTCACGTGACGCAGTCCGGCGAGGACGGTCTCAGCAACATTCCCAGGAGGCATG
This sequence comes from Lapillicoccus sp., assembly GCA_051000455.1. Taxonomy (GTDB): domain Bacteria; phylum Actinomycetota; class Actinomycetes; order Actinomycetales; family Dermatophilaceae; genus JBPCOG01. The sequence continues at coordinate 485 of JBPCOG010000024.1, forward strand.
GGGGCGCCTGACGTCGGGTGGTGTTGCGAGGGACGAGGACCAGCCCGAGGCCCTGCTCGCGGAACGCTCCGGGTTGTGATGGTCCCACGGTGCGCCCTATATACCCCTTTTGTCAAGGAAGAGCGGCCGGGTCGAGCGACACGACCCGGTCGTCCCCGGCGCGAGGCGTGCCGCGCGCGGTGTTGTTGGTAAGGACCCACAGCCGGCCGTCCGGTCCGGGGACGACGTCCCGCAGCCGTCCGTAGGTGCCCTCGAGCAGCCGCTGCGGCTCACCGACGCGGCCGTCGGGACCCAGCGGGATTCTCCACAGCGACCGGCCCCGCAGGGCCGCCATGTACAGCGCCCCGTCCGCTCCGATGGTGAGCCCGCTCGGCGAGGCCTCGTCGGTGCGCCACTGCCGGACCGGGTCGACGAGGCCCTGGCGCCGGGCGAGGCCCTCCACCATCGGCCAGCCGTAGTTGGCGCCCGGCCTGATGATGTTGAGCTCGTCCCAGGTGTTCTGCCCGAACTCGGTGGCGTACATCGTGCCCTTCGAGTCCCACACCATCCCCTGGACGTTGCGGTGCCCGTAGCTCCACACGCGCGAGTCGCCGAAGGGGTTGCCCGGAGCCGCCACGCCCGCGGTGGTGACCCGGAGGATCTTGCCCCCGAGGGAGGTGAGGTTCTGGGCGAAGGCGCGCTCGCCGGAGTCCCCGGTGGAGACGTAGAGGAAGCCGTCCGGCCCGAAGGCCAGCCGCCCCCCGTTGTGGAACTGACCCCCCGGTATGCCGGTGAGGATCACCTTCGGGGTGCCGAGGGAACCGGAGGGCGAGACGGGGATGGCGGCGACCCGGTTGTCGGACTCGGCCGAGTAGTAGGCGTAGACCACCGGGTCGGCGGAATAGCCCTTGGTGTCGACCGCCAGCCCGAGCAGCCCGCCCTCGCCGCCCGAGGGTCCGTTGGGGACCACACCCGGGACCCGGCCGAGCGACTGGGGCGGCGACCCGGGCACGACCCGCTTGACCGTCGCCGTGTCGCGCTCGCTGACCAGTGCGCTGCCGTCCGGCAGGACGACGACGCTCCACGGCACCGACAGGTTGGTGGCGACGTCGCTCGCCGGTCGGGCGGGGGTCGTGGCGGGCGCGCTCCCCGGCGGGCTCGTGGGAGGCTCGCTCGTCGTCGGGGCCGGCCCCGAGGGGCCCGCGGTGGGACCAGCCGGTGTGCCGGGCGGCTGGGTCGAGCAGGACGCCAGGGCGGCGGCCGTCACCGCGGCGACGAGGCTGGCAAGCAGGGCCGCCCGGCGACCAAGGGGAACGGCTCGGTGCGGCAGGGCGCGAGGGGCTGGTGACGGCATACCCCAGTGTGCCGGAGCAGGCCGTTGGCCCTTGTCGGTGGTCTGCGGGACACTGGGCCCATGAGCGAGACGATCATCGCCATCGGCACCCGCAAGGGTCTGTGGGTGGCCCGCAGCGAGGACCGGGTCGGGTGGGCGGTGGAGGGCCCGCACTTCCTCATGAGCGAGGTGGCGTCGGTGGCCATCGACACCCGCCGCGGGCAGCCGAGACTGCTGGCGGGGGTGATGTCCTGGCACTGGGGCCCGACCGTGCAGATCAGTGACGACGACGGGAGGTCGTGGACCGAGAGCGAGGAGCGGGCGATCGCGTTCCCCAAGGACACCGACACGGCGCTAACGCGGGTCTGGCAGCTGACGCCCGACCCCCACGACGACACCGTGGTCTGGGCCGGCGCCGAGCCCCACTCCCTCTGGCGCAGCACCGACTGCGGGGAGAGCTTCGAGCTCAACCGAGGCCTCTGGGACCACCCGCACCGCCCGCAGTGGGGCAACGGGTTCGGCGGGGGAGCGGTGCACACCGTGCTGCCCGACCCGTCCGACCCCACCGACATGCTGGTCGCGATGAGCGCCGGCGGCGCCTATCGCACCCGTGACGGTGGGTCGTCCTGGGGGCCGAGCAACACGGGCATCAGCGCCTACTTCCTGCCGGACGACCCCTACCCCGAGTTCGGGCAGTGCGTGCACAAGGTGGCCCGCGACGCGCGCCGGCCGTCGCGGCTCTACGCCCAGAACCACCGCGGCGTCTACCGCTCCGACGACAACGGTGACACCTGGACCTCCATCGCCGAGGGCCTGCCCACCGACTTCGGCTTCACCGTCGTGCCGCACCCGCACCGCGGGGACGAGCTGTGGCTGGTCCCCGTGGTCAACGACGGCGAGCGCATCCCGCCCGACGGACGCCTGCAGCTGCAGCACTCGACCGATGCCGGCCAGACGTGGCACACCCAGGCCCGGGGACTGCCGAGCCCGAGCTACACCGCGGTGCTCCGTGACGCTGCCGGCACCGACGGCGCCGAGGCCCCGGGGATCTACTTCGGCACCCGGAACGGCGACGTGTTCGCCTCCACGGACGAGGGAGAGTCCTTCACCAGCGTCGTCGCCCAGCTGCCCGACGTGCTGTGCGTGCGGGCGGCAGTGCTGTCATGAGGGAGGCGACGGTGACGGCACGGATCGTGCTGCCCGGCCTGCTCCGGGACCTCACCGGCGGGGTCGCCGAGGTGCCCGCCGACGTCCCTGCCGGGGGAGCGGACCTCGCGACCGTGCTCGACGACGGGCTGCGGTCCTGGCCGCTGGTGCAGTCGCGGATCCGCGACGAGCGCGGGCGGATCCGCCGGCACGTCAACATCTTCGTCGACGGCGAGGACGTCAAGCGCGGCGACGGGACCCGGACCCGGGTCGCACCGGGCGCCGTCATCCACATCGTCAACGCCGTGTCCGGCGGCTGAGACGGCCGGCGGGGGCCGAGGGCGCCGAGGGCCCGGGAGCAGCGGCTCCCGGGGTGACCGGAGGGCATGCCGCGGTCCTATGCTGACGCCATGACGAGCGCCCCCGACATCAAGCCACGCAGCCGTGACGTCACCGACGGTCTGGAGAAGGCCGCGGCGCGGGGGATGCTGCGCGCCGTCGGTCTCGGCGACGACGACTTCGCCAAGCCCCAGATCGGGGTCGCCAGCTCGTGGAACGAGATCACCCCCTGCAACCTCTCCCTCGACCGCTTGGCCCGCGCGGTCAAGCAGGGGGTGCACGCTGCCGGGGGGTACCCCCTCGAGTTCGGGACCATCTCGGTGTCCGACGGCATCTCGATGGGCCACGAGGGCATGCACTTCTCGCTCGTCAGCCGCGAGGTCATCGCCGACTCGGTCGAGACCGTCATGCAGGCCGAGCGCCTCGACGGCTCCGTCCTGCTCGCCGGGTGCGACAAGTCCCTGCCGGGCATGCTCATGGCCGCCGCCCGGCTCGACCTCGCGTCCGTCTTCCTCTACGCCGGCACCATCCTGCCCGGGATCGCCAAGATGTCCGACGGCTCCGAGAGGACGGTGACGATCATCGACGCCTTCGAGGCGGTCGGGGCCTGTGCCGCGGGCCGGATGAGCCGTGCGGACGTCGACGCCATCGAGCGGGCCTTCTGCCCCGGTGAGGGCGCCTGTGGGGGCATGTACACGGCGAACACGATGGCCTGCGTCGCGGAGGCGATCGGGATGTCGCTGCCGGGGTCGGCCGCCCCCCCGGCGACCGACCGGCGCCGGGACGGGTTCGCCCGCAAGTCCGGCGAGGCCGTCGTCGGGCTGCTGCGGAGCGGGACCACGGCCCGGCAGATCATGACCAGGGAGGCGTTCGAGAACGCCATCAGCGTCGTCATGGCCCTCGGCGGCTCGACGAACGCCGTCCTGCACCTGCTCGCCATCGCTCACGAGGCCCAGGTGGAGCTGGGCATCGATGACTTCCAGCGCATCGGGGCCAACGTCCCGCACCTGGCCGACGTCAAGCCGTTCGGCCAGTACGTCATGACGGACATCGACCGGGTGGGCGGCGTGCCGGTCGTCATGAAGGCCCTGCTCGATGCGGGCCTGCTGCACGGTGACTGCCTGACGGTCAGCGGCAGGACGGTCGCCGAGAACCTCGCCGAGCTGCGGCCGCCGGACCCGGACGGCAAGGTCCTGCGCGCCATGACCGCCCCGATACACAAGACGGGGGGGCTGACCATCCTCAAGGGCTCGCTCGCGCCGGAGGGGGCGGTGGTCAAGTCTGCCGGGTTCGACGCGAGCGTGTTCGAGGGGACGGCACGGGTCTTCGACGGCGAGCGTGCGGCGATGGACGCGGTCGGCAGCGGCGCGCTCAAGAAGGGTGACGTCGTCGTCATCCGCTACGAGGGCCCGAAGGGCGGACCCGGCATGCGCGAGATGCTGGCCGTCACCGGCGCCATCAAGGGCGCCGGCCTCGGCAAGGACGTCCTGCTGCTGACCGACGGGCGCTTCTCCGGTGGCACCACCGGGCTCTGCGTCGGCCACGTCGCACCCGAGGCCGTCGACGCGGGACCCATCGCCTTCGTGCAGGACGGGGACCGGATCACCCTCGACGTCGCGGCCGGCCGCCTCGACGTCCATGTGGACGAGGCGACGATGACGGAGCGCGCCCGGGGCTTCGAACCGCCGCCCGGCAAGTACCCGACCGGGGTGCTCGCCAAGTACCGCAAGCTGGTGGGGAGCGCCTCGCGCGGGGCGGTCTGCGGCTGACCGGGACATCGAGGACGCCGCCGTTCCCCCGGGGTGGTGACAAAACCTACGGTAGCGTAACCTTGACGCATCTCGCGGCATCCGCCCACCCGGCCGACGCTGCCCCGAGCAACAGGAGCGGCCCGACATGACTGCCACGGCATGGAGCCAGACCGATCTGCTGCGGGAGCTGAGCCCGGTCGTCGAGGGCGAGCTCAACCGCCACATCGGCGTGGCCAAGGAGTGGTTCCCCCACGACTACATCCCGTGGAGCGAAGGACGCAACTTCGACGGGCTGATGGGCGGGGACGCCTGGACACCAGAGGACTCCCCGATGAGCGACGTCGCGCGCTCGGCCCTGATCGTCAACCTGCTCACCGAGGACAACCTGCCGAGCTACCACCACGAGATCGCCGTCATCTTCGGCCGGGACGCCGCGTGGGGCGAGTGGGTGCACCGGTGGACCGCCGAGGAGGGCCGGCACGCGATCGTGATGCGCGACTACATGCTGGTCAAGCGCATGGTGGACCCGGTGGAGCTCGAGCAGTTCCGAATGACCCATATGTCGGCCGGCTACGAGTCGGCTCACGCACAGGACCTCGTTCGGTCGCTCGCGTACGTGTCGTTCCAGGAGCTGGCGACCCGCGTGTCGCACCGCAACACCGGCAAGTTCACCAACGACCCGATGGCCGAGCGGCTGCTGGCCCGGGTCGCGGCGGACGAGAACCTGCACATGATCTTCTACCGCAACCTGCTGAACGCCTCGTTGCAGGTCGCGCCCGACCAGACGATGGTCGCGATCCTCGACGTGGTGCGGGACTTCGAGATGCCGGGCGCGGGGATCCCGGGATTTCAGCGCAAGGCGGTCGAGATGGCGGTCGAGGGCATCTACGACCAGCGGCAGCACCACGACGAGGTGCTGATGCCGGTGCTGCGCTTCTGCAAGGTCTTCGAGATGGATGGACTGAGCGGCAAGGGTGAGCAGGCCCGGACCGAGCTCGGCGAGTTCCTGGATGGGCTCGACGCGTCGGCTGCCCGGTTCGTGGAGAAGCGCGACGCCCTGAAGGCCCGGCTCTCGGCCCGCCGCTAGCGCGCGCCCTCCCGCCCGCCGCCGGGGGCGTTGTCGGCTGGCATCGGGCGTTTGGCTGGCATGCCAGGGAAGCACCCCCTTTGCCACCCAGGCCTGAGTGGCAAAGGGGGTGGTTGAGTGGCAAGCCAGGCAAAGGCGGAGCC
>JBPCOG010000122.1:0-15326 GCA_051000455.1 Lapillicoccus sp.
TCCCTGGCCCGGCACACGTCGGACCGCGCCAGGTCGGCGGCCCTGACGGCACTCGCCCTCCTGGTGCTGGTCGGCCTCGGCGCCGCGCTCGTCGCTCCCCGGGTCATCCTCGGCGAGGTGCCCGGCACCGAGGGGACACCGGCGCCGGCGACGCTCTGGGCCGGTGTCGGCCTGGACGTCTACGTCGGGGGCCTGCTCGGTGCTGCCCTGCTCGGCTCCCGTGGCCTGGGCGCCGCCCTGGGCCCGCGCCGGTGGGGGCCGGCCCGACTGCTCACGGGTCTGGTCGTCGTGGCTCTGGCGGCCTCGCTCCTCGCGCTGGCAGGGGTGGGGGCCTGGCGCGGACTCGGTTCGCGCGTCACCGTCGGCCAGGACGCGCTGCCCGCCGTGGCGGTGGACCAGGCGCGTGGCCCGCAGGCCAACCGGCTGCTCGTGCTCGTGCCGACGGCCGCCCGCGTCGACTACCAGCTCGTCGGCGCAGAACCCGGGCAGCTGCTGCGGGACCTCGGGGGGGCCGACGCGGTCAGCGATCCCGGCCTGGACTCGCTCGTCGGGCCCCTGGCCTCGGCCCCGACCGGGTCGCTCGTCGCGCCCGGGGCGCAGCTGGCGGACCAGGGAATCGGCTTCGTGTCGCTCCAGGGGCCACCGGAGCACCCCCTCGTCCGGTCCCTCGACGCGGCGTCCGGGCTGACGAGGCTCGGCGCCACCGGCGGCCAGACCCTGTGGCGGGTGCTCGCCCAGCCGTCCGTCGTCCCGGGCGCGCCTCCCGTGCCGCCGTCCCGGGTGCGCGTCGTCGACAGCCGGTCGGGCCCGATCCGCTCCGTCGACGTCGCGGGACCGCACGGCGCCGTCGACGCCGACGTGGCCGCCGGCCCCCCCGGTCGCGCCGTGGTCTTCGCCGAGCCGCTCGAGTGGGCCCGCTTCGCCGAGGTCAGCTACGACGGGCAGCGGCTGGGCCCGGTCAGCGGGTCCGGCTCCCCGACCTTCCTGATCCCTTCGTACGCCGGGCGGCTCGTTGCCGACCTGCCCCCCACCGACACCCGCTGGTTCCTCGGCCAGCTCGCGCTGCTCGCCGTCACCGTCTTCCTCGCCGTCCCCTTCGGCCACCGCCGGTCGCGGAGACAGACGTGAGTCGGCTGTGGCGGGGCGTCGCCCGGGCCACCCTGGTGGCGCTCAGCGGTGGGGCGATGGTCGCGGCCGCCAGCGACCTGCCCGGCACTGCCGCGCTACGGCCCCGGTCCGCGCAGGCAACCGCGCCGGTGCCCTCCCTGGTGCCGGTCGAGTCGGTCAGCCTCTCCTGTCCGGGGCCTGAGACCGAGGGCCTCGGCGCGATCCCCCCGGTGCCGGGACGGACCACCGTCCTCGCCGCGACCGCCCCGGCGGAGGCGCTCGCGGACGTCGCGCTGCCCGGTGCCCCCGGGCGGGTCACGCTCGCCGGTATGCCGGGTGCGCCCGACCTCGGGAGCGTCGCCGCCCGCGGCCGGGTGGTCACCGGCGAGCTGAGCGGTCCCGTGGCGGGCCGGGTCACGGCCACCGGTGCGCTGGCGCCCGGGGTCGGGGCCATCCAGATGTGGCTGCAGGCCGCGGGCAACGACCGGGCCCTGAACACGACGCCCTGCCTGCCCCCCCGGCCGGACATCTGGCTCGTCGGCGGTGGCGGCGAGAGCACCCGACGGGAGCGGATCGTCGTCGCCAACCCTGGAGCCAACGCCGTGACCGTCGACGTCGTCGTCCACGGGGGGGCCGGCCCGGTCCCCTCCGTCAACGGCTCCCACGTCGCCGTCCCTCCCCGGGGCCGAGTCACCCTGCTCCTCGACGCCATCGCCGGGGGGGAGAGCACCCCCGCCGTGCACGTCACCGCCTCCGGCGGGGCGGTGACCGCCGTCCTCGACGACAGCTGGGTCGACGGCTCGGTCGGGCGGGGTGGAGACGACGCCGCCCCCGCCGACGGGCCCTCCCTCGAGCAGGTGCTGCCAGCCGTCTTCGTCGACGGGCCGGCGAAGGTGCGGGTCGTCGTGCCGGGGCCGGACGAAGCCGTCGTGCAGACCCGCCTGCTCACCCCCACCGGCCCGCAGCCCCTGCCCGCCGACGGCGTGGCGCGGGTGGCCGGTGGGACGGTCCGCGACATCGACCTCGGCGCCCTCCCCGCCGGTGCCTACGCCGTGCAGGTCCGGGCGGACCAGCCGGTGGTGGCCGGCGCGATGCTCGAGCGCCGCCCGGGTGGGCCGCGCTCCGACCTCGCCTGGACCACGTCGGTGGCCCCCATCCCCGTCATCGCCGGCGGCCCGCTGCCACCCGGTGCCCGGGGCCAGCTGATGCTGGTGGCCACCGCCGACGCAGCGGGCGCCACGGTGGTGGCGGTGTCCCGGGAGGGCGTCGTCTCCAGCCAGGACGTCGCCGTGCCCGCGGACAGCGTCGCCGTCGTCGACATATCCGGGCTGTCGCAGGTCTGGGTGCGCCAGAGGCTCGGCACCTTGCGCGCCGGCTACCTCGCCAGCCTGGACGACAGGTCCGGGCCGCTGTTCAGCACCGTCGTGCTGCCCCCCCTCGCGGTCAGCGCGACGCGGACGCCGGTCCGGCAGGTCCAGCGCTGACAGGGCGCCGACACCCTCCTCCCAGTGCTCAGGGGTCGCCGTCCTCGTAGTCGGGGTCGAGCTCCTCCGGGGACACGCCGAGCAGGGCGGCGACCTGCTCGGTGACCACGTCGGCCACCAGCGCCGCTAGCTCCCGGGGCCCGTGCACCCGGGTCTCCACGGGTCTGCGGTAGATGACGACCCGGGCCGGTGCCCGCCCCTCGGCGCCGGACAACCGACCGAGCGCGACCTCCGCCGGCTCCCATGGGGCGGGATCGGACGGCGGCACGTCCTCGACGCCGAACTCGACGGGCGGGAAGGGGCGCCCCCAGCCCTCCTCGAGGCGGGTCGCCGCCTCGAGGACGACCTCGTCGAACCGGTCGGCACGCGTCTGCATGGCCGGGACCGCCGGCCACGCCAGCGGACCGCGGTGCCCCCGCCCACGCCGGTCCCGGCGAGGACGGCGCACCGGGGAGCCCGCGCGGCCGCCGGGAGGAGTCACGCCGTCACTGTACGGCGTGGCCCCGGCCCGCAACGCGGCCACGCGGCTAGAGTCCGTCCGTGGGTTTGTCTCGGCGGTGCTCCAGGACAGGGTGTGGCCGCTGCGCCGTGGCCACGCTGACCTACGTCTACAGCGAGTCCACCGTGGTCCTCGGTCCCCTCGCCACCTACGCGGAGCCGCACATCTACGACATGTGCGCGGTCCACGCGGAGCGGCTGACCGCCCCGCGCGGGTGGGAGGTGGTGCGCCTCTCCGGCGACTACTCGCCCGCCCCACCGAGCCAGGACGACCTGCTGGCCCTCGCCGACGCGGTCCGCGAGGCCGGACGCCCGAGGACGGCGTCCGTCGGCGCCCCGCCCGCCCAGGCGCAGCGCGAGGCCGTCACCGGCGCCGTCGAGGTCGGGCGGCGCGGCCACCTGCGGGTGCTGCGGGACTCGTGAGCACGCCCGACGGTGCCTGCCGGGGCAGCCGCCGGCCGGCCCTCCGGTCGGTCGAGCGCCCGTGACCTCGGGCACCCTCAGGGACATCATCAAGGCCTACGACGTGCGCGGCCTGGTCCCGCAGCAGCTCGACACCGATGTCGCGCGGGCCATCGGCTGCGGGTTCAGTGAGGTCGTCGCGCTGCCCGAGGGCGCAGACCGCGTCGTCATCGGTCACGACATGCGCCCGAGCTCGCCCGAGCTCGCCGCCGCGTTCGCCGAGGGCGCCGCCTCGCGTGGGCTCGACGTCGTCGTCATCGGCCTGTGCTCCACCGACGGGCTCTACTACGCCAGCGGTGCCCTCGACGCCCCCGGCGCGATGTTCACGGCGAGCCACAACCCGGCGCGCTACAACGGCATCAAGCTGTGCCGCGCCGCCGCCCGTCCCGTCGGCGAGGACTCCGGGCTGACCGAGATCCGGGACGTCGCCCAGCGGGTCCTCGACCTCGGCGAAGGCGCCCTGACGCCCGGCCCCGTCCCCCCCGGGAGCCTGAGCCGGCGAGACCTGCTCGGCGACTACGCGGCGTTCCTGCGCTCGCTGGTCGACCTGCGGGGCGGCCGGCACCTCACCATCGTCGTGGACGCCGGAAACGGGATGGCCGGACACACCGTCCCTGCGGTGCTGGGTACGAGTGCAGGCCTCGAGCCGCTGCCCCTGACCGTCATCCCGCTCTACTTCGAGCTGGACGGGACGTTCCCCAACCACGAGGCCAATCCCCTCGACCCCGCGAACCTGTGCGACCTGCAGCGCGCGGTCCTCGAGCACGGCGCCGACCTCGGGCTGGCCTTCGACGGCGACGCGGACCGCTGCTTCTTCGTCGACGAGCGGGGCGAGGCGGTCAGCCCCAGTGCTGTCACCGCCCTCGTCGCCAGCCGCGAGATCGCCCGCGAGCAGCGCGGCGGCACCGACCCGTCGCAGGTCCGCATCGTCCACAACGTCATCTGCTCCGCCGCGGTTGCGGAGATCGTGGCCGAGCACGGCGCCACCCCCGTCCGCACGCGGGTCGGTCACTCGTTCGTCAAGGCGGCCATGGCCCGGTCCCACGCGGTGTTCGGCGGGGAGCACTCCGCCCACTACTACTTCCGCGACTTCTGGTACGCCGACACCGGCATGCTGGCGGCCCAGCACGTGCTCGCCGCACTGGCCGAGGTGAGCCAGCCCCTGTCCGCCCTCGCCGCGGCATACAGCCGGTATGCCGCCTCGGGCGAGGTCAACTCGACCGTCGCGGACGTCCCCGCGGCCATCCGGAAGGTGCGGCAGTGGGCCGCAGCGCAGGGAGTGGTCGCCCTCGACGAGCTGGACGGGCTGACGGTGACCCACGAGGGCCAGCCGATGTGGTGGTTCAACGTGCGCCCCTCCAACACGGAGCCGCTGCTGCGCCTCAACGTCGAGGGCGCCGACCGTGGGACGATGGAGCGGGTGCGCGACGAGGTGCTCGCACTTCTTCGAGACAAGGAGAGGCATCAGTGAGCGACGCGACGGCGATCGAGCCCTGGCTGCGCGAGATCCTGCGCTGCCCGGCCTGCAAGTCCGAGCTGGACGACGGGACCGGGCCCTCGGGTCCGGAGCTGCAGTGCACCAACCGGGACTGTGCCCTCGCCTACCGGATCGACGGCGGGGTGCCGGTGCTGCTGGTCGACGAGGCCCGCACTGCCGCGCCCTGAGGGCCGCAGGAGCGTCATGCCCCTTCTCGACGAGTCACTGATCGACGACGAGGACGCGATCGCCCGCGCCGACTCGCGCCAGACCCTGCGCTCGCTCGCCAGCGCCGGTGCCCAGGTCCGCCGGGGGATCCATCTCTCCGCCGAGGCCGGGGTCGACAGGGTCGGTGGCGGGCAGCGGCCGCGCTCCGTGCTCGTCGCCTCGCTCGGCGGGTCGGCCGTCGTCGCCGACGTCCTCGAGCTACTGGCCGAGCCGGGGTCACCGGTGCCGGTCAGCGGGCGGCGCAACCTGCCGCTGCCGGGCTGGGTCGGCCCGCTCGACCTGGTGATCGCCGTGTCCCAGTCCGGCCGGGCCGAGGGACCGCTGGCGCTGGCCGCGGAGGCGGCCCGCCGGGGGGCCGCACTGCTCACCGTCGGGGCCCCCGGGTCCCCCCTCGCGGAGATCTGTGCCCGGGCCCGCGGCATCCACGTGGACATCCCCGTGGAGCGCACGTCGTCGCGGACCTCGCTGTGGTCCCTGCTGACGCCGGTGGTGCTCGCCGCCAACGCCCTGGGCCTGGTCGTCGCCGACGAGCTCGCCCTCGCCAGGGTCGCAGACCGGCTCGACGCCCAGGCCGAGAGCTTCCGCCCCGGCTCCGAGACCTTCGTCAACCCGGCAAAGGCGCTCGCGGCCGAGCTCGCCGACGGCGTGCCGGTGCTGCTCGGCGACGGTCCGCTGACCGGGGTCGCGGCCTGCCGGGCCGCGTGCATGGTGGCCCGGACGGCCCGCATCCCGGCGACGTGGGGGGAGCTGCCCGACGCGGCGTCGCAGATCGTCGCCTGCTTCGGCGGGCCCTTCACGGACGGCGGCGCAAGCGCCTCGGCGGGGCCGCGGGGAGCGGCCGACATCTTCGCCGACCCGTTCCTCGACGGCCCTCCGAGCCCCCGGTTGCGCCTGCTCATGCTCCGCGACGTCACGCCAGAGGCGGGCACCGCGCAGGCCATCGTGGCCCGTCAGCTCGCGGACGCGCTCGTCCAGACCGCCCAGCACGCCGGCGTCAGGGTCAGTGAGCACGTCACCGACCCCGGCCACCCGCTGGAACGGCTGGCGGGCCACATCGCGCTCACCGACTTCGCCGCCACCTACCTGGCGCTGGGGCTCGGGATGGACCCGGCCCTGTCCCCGCACGTCGCCGACCTGCGGGACCGCACCTCCCGGTAGCCCCCGCGCTCAGGTGGCGAGGGCCAGTGCCCGGGCCAGCGGGAGGTCGAGCAGGCCCATCGCCGGCACAAGGAGCTTGGAGCGGCGCAGTCCGCTGCCGACGACCACCTGGGGGGCCTGGAGCACCGCCTCGTCGACGAGGACCGGCCACGACGGCGGCAGGCCCAGCGCCGTGATCCCGCCGAACTGCATCCCGGTCAGCCGGACGGCGTCGTCCTGGGGGGCGAACGAGCACTTGCGCGCGTCGAGCTCCCTGCGGACGACGCCGTTGATGTCGGCCCGCGTCGAGGCGAGGACGAGCACCGCGGCATACCTCGTCGTCCCCCCGCGGCGCCCCGCGACGACGACGCAGTTGGCCGAGTGCTCCACCGCCACGTCGTACGCCGCGCAGAAGGCGGCGGTGTCCGCCAGCTCCGGGTCGATCGGCGCGACCATCGCTGCCGGAAGCAGTCCCGCGGCGGCCGCGACCGGCTCGGCGACCAGGTCGAGACGGGCGGCGAGAGGGGACCAGGTCAGGGTTCCGGCAGCCGAGCTCACCCAGTGAGGCTAGCGAGCCGCCGGCCGGGTGCGTCCTGCGCCCAGGGCGGCCCCTCCCAGCCGGCTCCCGGCATGCGGTTAGGGTGGGCGGCATGTCGGCCGAGGGCGGGACCCGCGCCATCCTCGCGGCACTGGTCGCCAACCTCGGCATCGCGGTCACGAAGTTCGTCGCGTTCCTGCTCACCGGTTCCAGCTCGATGCTCGCCGAGTCGGTCCACTCGGTCGCCGACGCCAGCAACCAGGGCCTGCTCCTGCTCGGTGGCAAGCGGGCCAGGAAGCAGGCCACCCCGGAGCACCCGTTCGGCTTCGGCCGGGAACGCTACTTCTGGGCCTTCGTCGTGTCCATCGTCCTGTTCAGCATCGGGGGCCTGTTCGCGCTGTACGAGGCGTACCACAAGCTCCAGGCACCGGAGAGCATCACCGGCCGGTGGTGGTGGGTGCCGGTGGCGGTGCTCGTCGTGGCCATCGGGCTCGAGGCGTTCTCCTTCCGCACGGCCATCATCGAGTCCAACCGCGTTCGGGGGAAGCGGTCCTGGGGCGAGTTCGTCCGCAGCGCGAAGGCTCCCGAGCTGCCGGTCATCCTCCTGGAGGACCTCGCGGCGCTGCTCGGTCTCGTCTTCGCGCTCTTCGGGGTCGGCCTCACCCTGGTCACCGACGACGGGGTCTGGGACGCCGTCGGCACCGCCCTGATCGGGTTGTTGCTCGTGACCGTCGCGATCACGCTCGCGGTGGAGATGAAGTCCCTCCTGCTCGGGGAGGCGGCCGGGCTCGAGCACGTCCGGGCCATCGAGGGCGCCATCTCCGGCGCCCCGGGTGTCGCGCGCCTGCTGCACATGCGGACCCTGCACGTCGGGCCGGAGGAGCTCATCGTCGCCGCCAAGATCGCGGTGCCGGCCAGCTCCACCGGCGACGAGATCGCCGACGCCATCAACGTCGCCGAGTCCCGGGCCCGTCAGGCCGCCACGGACCTGACCCTGCTGATCTACCTCGAGCCCGACATCGACCACGGCGCCCCGGACCTGCGCCCGAGCTGGGACCCGGACGCGCCGGTCGCCGGCTGAGCCGCGGGTGGTCCAGGTCCCGGCCACCCGGTACACTCGGACTCACGCCGGCGTGGGTGATGTCCCGCGAGCATGTCGTGTCCAGATGGGCTACGCCGTCAGCGACATTCGCCATGCCCATCTGAGACCCACAGGAGTTTCCCATGTCCTTCGACTTCAACGTCGCCGACCTGCGCCTGGCCGAGGCCGGCCGCCACCAGCTCCGGCTGGCCGAGCACGAGATGCCAGGGCTGATGGCCCTTCGCGAGGAGTTCGGCGAGGCGAAGCCGCTCGCCGGCGCGCGGATCGCCGGCTCGCTGCACATGACCGTGCAGACCGGTGTGCTCATCGAGACCCTCACCGCCCTCGGCGCGCAGGTCCGCTGGGCCTCCTGCAACATCTACTCCACCCAGGACGAGGCCGCGGCCGCCGTCGTGGTCGGTCCCGGCGGCACCCTCGAGGACCCGCAGGGCGTCCCGGTGTTCGCCTGGAAGGGCGAGACCGTCGCGGAGTACTGGGAGTGCACCGAGCGGATCCTCACCTGGCCCGAGGACGGCGCCGGCTCCACCGGACCAAACATGATCCTCGACGACGGCGGCGACGCGACGATGCTCGTGCACAAGGGGCGCGAGTGGGAGCAGGCCGCGCAGGTGCCGCCGACCACCGAGGAGGACTCGGAGGAGTTCGGCGTCTTCAAGGACCTCGTCCGGGCGACGATGCAGCGCGACCCGCACAAGTGGACGACGGTCGCCGAGGGCATCAAGGGCGTCACCGAGGAGACGACCACCGGGGTCCACCGCCTCTACCAGCTCGCGGCCGCCGGCCAGCTGCTCTTCCCGGCGATCAACGTCAACGACTCGGTGACGAAGTCGAAGTTCGACAACACCTACGGCTGCCGCCACTCCCTGCTCGACGGGCTCAACCGGGCCACCGACGTCCTGATCGGCGGCAAGGTCGCGGTCGTCTGCGGCTACGGCGACGTCGGCAAGGGCTGTGCCGAGTCCCTTGCCGGCCAGGGCGCGCGCGTCATCGTCACGGAGATCGACCCGATCTGCGCGCTGCAGGCGGCGATGGAGGGCTTCCAGGTCGCCCGTCTCGACGACGTCGTGGCCACCGCCGACATCTTCGTCACGACGACGGGATGCTACGACGTCATCACCGCGGCGCAGATGTCCCGGATGAAGAACAAGGCCATCGTCGCCAACATCGGCCACTTCGACAACGAGATCGACATGGCCGGCCTCGCCAGGCTGCCCGGCATTCGCAAGCAGGAGATCAAGGCCCAGGTCCACGAGTGGACCTTCCCCGAGGGTCACTCGATCATCGTCCTGTCCGAGGGCCGGCTGATGAACCTCGGCAACGCGACCGGCCACCCCAGCTTCGTCATGAGCAACTCGTTCTCCAACCAGACGATCGCCCAGATCGAGCTGTTCACCAAGCCGGGCGACTACGCGAAGCAGGTCTACGTCCTGCCGAAGCACCTCGACGAGAAGGTCGCGCGGCTGCACCTCGACGCCCTCGGCGTCCGGCTGACGGAGCTGACCAAGGGCCAGGCGGAGTACCTCGGGGTCGATGTCGCGGGACCCTACAAGTCCGAGCAGTACCGCTACTGAGGGGGTGCTCCGGTATGCCGTGAGCCGGCCTTCGCGGCCGTCTCCCCGGCGACATTCGGGGACGGCCCACCGGGTGTCTACCCCCCTGGCAGAGGGATGCTGGTCGACTTGCGCGGGTTCGTCAGGGTTTGGCTCCGCGCCCTGGCAGGAACGGTTCGCGAAGGTGACGCCAATGGCCCCACGCCGGATGGACGTGCAGCATAATGGGCCTTGCGGTGGCGTCCTTCACCCCCTGGAAGGGCGCCATCGCCATGCCGCCGCCCGCGCGGCACCAGCGGGCAGGACGGGCTCGCTCAGGTCGCCGCCGCGCGCAGCAGGACGAACGTCCCGTCCCGTGCGACCACGCTCCAGTGCAGGACCTCCACGAGCGCCGAGGCAGGGGCTGACTGCGCGTCGACGAGTGCGTAGGTCGCCTTGGTCCGGGTGATGAAGTCCTGCCAGCCGGGTCTGACGATGAGGGAGTCCACGTAGCTCTCGACGTAGCTGATGTCGTAGATCTCGGTCCGCCCGTCGATCACCGGCTGCAGCCGGGGGTAGCGCCAGTGCAGCCAGCCCCCGAGGGCGTAGTCGTTGTAGACGACGGTGCCCGCGGGCAGCGCGGAGAGCTGTGCGTCCAGGGCGTTCGGCACGCCGGTCGGGCTCGCCGCCACCCCCGGAGCGAGGGCGGCGGCGACACCGAGGCCGACGGCGGCGAGCGTGGCCGTGAGTGCCACCTCACGTCGCCGGCGGGGCTCCCTCCGCAGCGGCAGCACATGTTCCACGGCGAGGGCGGCGACCGGCGCCGCGACAGCCGCGCCGACGGCGACGGTACGGGCGTAGGCAAGGGTGAAAAGCGCGGCCAGCAGGAGGACGCCCAGCTCGGGCCAGGAGGGCACCCGGCGACTGCGTGCCCAGATGAGCAGGGGGACCGCCAGCAGAACCAGCGCGAGGACGAAGAACGGGTCCCCCAGGGTCGGCGCCCGCCACTCGGTGACGAAGCGCGTGTAGGCACGCACCGTCAGCGGCGCCAGCAGCAGTCCCGGTCCCACCGGCGTCAGCGCGGTCCCGAGCAGGCCGAGCGTGGGGACCGAGGCGAGCCCGGCGAGCCGACGCCCAGGGACACGACGCTGCACCGCGAGGCCGGTGACCACCACCGCCCCGACCAGCACCCCCGTGAACCACATCCCGTGGGAGCAGGCCCAGAGCGAGGTCGCCGGCACGAGCCACCAGCGCGGGCGCAGGTCGGCCGCGGTGGCGAGCCACGCGCCGGAGAACAGCGCCGCCAGCGCGAAGGTGACCAGCTGCGGACGCACGGACAGGCCCCCGGTCATCGCCCCCAGTGCGAGCGCCATGAGCAGCGCGCTCGGGATGATCGAGGTGGCCCGCCGGCACGCCCACCATAGGACCGCCCCCGTCGCCACTGCCCCGAGGGGGAGCAGCAGGGCCACGGCGGCAAGCCCGCCCACCTGGTACACCAGGCTCGCGACGAGCTCGGGCAGCCACTCGTGCAGGGCCCAGGGCCTGCTCGCGAACTGGCTCCAGGGGTCGGGCGAGCGGAAGCTCCAGGTCCGGCGCAGATCGTCGCCGGCGCGCAGGTGCCAGAAGGTGTCCGGGTCGCCGACAGGGACCACCAGCCGCACGGCAAGCCCGAGGAGCAGTGCCCCGGGCAGGGCTTGGCGAAGAAGCAGCGGCGTGCTGAACCCGGGCCGGGTGGAGCGGTCGGCGACGGGAGGGGAGCCGTCCGGCCCGGTGGCCGTCGCGGCCTCGGGCTCGGTGACGGACATGGCGCTGAGTATGGCGGACCAGCGCCGGCGACGGTCCCGGACAGCAACCCCCGCGGCCCCCGCACCGTGGGGCGCGGGCCGGGGCCGCGACCAACGGCCCTGAGTACCATCGCCCGCATGCCATCTCCCGCGCGGCGCCAGCAGGCGTCGCGCGGGCAGCCGGCCTGGGTCCTCACCGCCCTCGCGACCTCGCTCGTCCTCGGGTTCGCCGCGGCGTTCGCGAGGCCCGGGGCCGACTGCTACTGGGTCGCCGCGCTCGGCCGCGAGGTCCTGAGGACCGGGCGGGTCCCGGACGGCATACCGTTCGCCGCCGCTGCCACCGCGGGGTGGCCGAACGTGCCCGTCGCCGCGGAGGTCCTCTTCGCCTGGCTTGCCCAGCTCGGCCCGGGGGGGCTCGTCGGTGCGCAGCTGCTCGCCGACACCGCGGCACTGTTGCTCCTGGCGCTCGGTGCCCGGCGTCTGGGCGCCTCCGACGTCGCCGCCGCCGCCGTCCTGGTCCTCGTGGCCGCCGGCTCACTGCCGGCCCTCGTGGTGGTGCGCCTGCAGCTGCTCTCGCTCATCCCCTTCGTGCTGCTGCTCGTGCTGCTGCGCCGCGAGCACGAGCTCCCGTCCTGGCGCGTGTGGCTGCTCGTCCCGCTCGTGGCCGCGTGGTCGAACCTGCACGGCGCGGTCCTCATGGGCGTCGCGGTCGCGGGCGCGTACCTGCTGCTCTCCCGGGCGCGCCGGGACCCGCGGACGGCACGCGCGGTCGTGGTGGCGAGCCTCCTCGCACTCTCGGCGACCCCGGCGGGACTGCGGACGGGAAGCTACTACCTCGGCGTCCTCGGCAACGAGGCCGCTCGACGGGGGACCGGCCTGTGGGCAAGGCCGAGCCCGCACAACGTCTTCGACGTCCTCCTGGTCGCGGTCGCCCTCGTGCTCCTGCTGCTCGCGCTGAGGCGCCGGCTGCCCCTCTGGGAGTATGCCGCGCTGGCGGGCGTGTCCGTGGCCACCCTGACTTCGGCGCGACACGGCATCTGGCTGCTGTTCCTTTGCGCCGCACCCGCCGCCGCGCAGGTCGGCCGCCGACTGCCGCCCGCGCCCTGGGGACGCCCGGCGTGGGCGGCTGCCATCTCCCTCGCCGGGGTCGCCGCAGCCTGCCTCCTCGTCTTCGGCCGCGGCGAAAGCCTGCTGCCCAGCAACCCGCGGGTGGCGAGCGCGGTGGCCCGGGTGGCGGGCAACGGCGTGGTGCTGGCGGAGGAGCCGCTCGTCGAGTCGCTGGCCTTCAACGGCGTCCGCGTGTGGGTGAGCAACCCCATCGACGCATTCCGGCCGCGGGACCAAGCCGCCTACCTCGACTTCCTCGCCGCAGGCCCGGACGCGACCGTGGCGGTGAGCAACGTCGACGTCGTCGTCGTCCAGGCGCAGAGCCCGGCAGCCGCACTGGTCGGACGGGACCCCGGGCTGGCACCCGTGCAGAGCGTCGACGGCTGGGTGATCTACCGCCGGTCCCGGTGAGCAACCCCGCCGGGTCGCTGCTTAGGCAGGACGAGCGACCACGTGTGTGATGATTTGGCAGAGAACCGCCGCCATGCGAAGGGGTCGCCGCAGTGAAGGGTCGCGTGCTCGTCGTCGATGATGACCTCGCCCTGTCCGAGATGCTCAGCATCGTGCTGCGCCAGGAGGGGCTCGAGGTGGCGCACGTCGCGGACGGGTCCGCGGCGATGGCGGCCTTCCGCGACTCGCGTCCCGACCTGGTGCTGCTCGATGTGATGCTCCCCGGCCTGGACGGCATGGAGGTCTGCCGTCGCATCCGGGCGGAGTCCGGCGTCCCCATCGTCATGCTCACCGCCCGCACCGACACGGTCGACGTCGTCGTCGGCCTCGAGTCGGGCGCCGACGACTACGTCGTCAAGCCCTTCAAGCCGCAGGAGCTCATCGCACGGGTGCGGGCCCGGCTGCGGCGCGGGGACGAGCCGGAGGCGGAGAAGCTCGACATCGGTGACCTGCAGATCGACGTGGCGGGCCACTCGGTCAAGCGCGACGGTGGCGCCCTGTCCCTGACGCCGCTCGAGTTCGACCTGCTGGTCGCTCTGGCCCGCAAGCCGTGGCAGGTCTTCACCCGCGAGGTGCTGCTCGAGCAGGTCTGGGGCTACCGCCACGCGGGGGACACCCGCCTGGTCAACGTGCACGTCCAGCGGCTGCGCAGCAAGATCGAGCACGACCCCGAGCACCCGGAGATCGTCGTCACCGTGCGGGGCGTCGGCTACAAGGCCGGCCCCGCCTAGGACGATGAGCGTCCCAGACGCCCGGGGGCCGGCGCCGCGTCTCTCGCTGGCAGAGCGGCGGGCGCGGACCGGCGCCTTCGGCAGACGTGGCGGGGGCGCCACGACGCAGGCGCCCGGTGCGGGCTGGGTCCGGGCCGCTCGGCTGTGGCGTCGGTCCCTCCAGTTCCGCGTCGTGGCGGTCACCATGCTGATGGGCCTGATCGTCCTCACGGCCGTCGGCACCTACCTCTACCGGCAGGTCGCCGACGGCCTCGTCGAGGAGCGGAGGGTGGTCGCCTCCGCCGAGGCCCTGCAGCTGACGAGGCAGGCCCAGATCCAGTTCAACCGCACCGACCAGGTCCAGTCACAGGAGGCGATCTCCCAGGCCGCGGTCAACGTCGTCGCCGCCGCCGCGGGGACGGAACGCTCCCGCTACGTCATCCTCACCCGGTCCGACAACAACCGGAACCAGGTGGTCGTCCCCACGGCATACTCGGGCGAGGTGGGGCTGGCCAGCATCCCGCCGGAGCTGCGCAAGAGGGTGTCGGACGACGCGTCCATCCAGCAGCAGCAGATCGTGACGATCAGGCTGACCGGCGACCCGGAGCCGGTCCCCGCATGGGTGATCGGCCAGCAGGTGGACCTCCCGCTGGCGGGCAGGTACGGCATGTACCTCGTCTACCCGATGGAGCGCGAGCGGGACAGCCTCTCCATCGTGGGACGGACCTTCGCCGGGGGCGGCCTCGCGCTGATCCTGCTCATCGGCGGCGTGGCGTATGTCGTGACGAGGCTCGTCGTCGCGCCGGTGCGCCGCGCGGCGGCGATCGCCGAGCGGTTCGCGGCGGGCGAGCTCAACGAGCGGATGCCGGCCCGCGGTGAGGACGACCTGGCCACCCTCGCGAAGTCCTTCAACGAGATGGCGGCGAGCCTGCAGCAGCAGATCGCCCAGCTGGAGAACCTCTCCCGGCTCCAGCAACGGTTCGTCTCCGACGTGTCCCACGAGCTGCGCACGCCACTGACCACCATCCGGATGGCCGGGGACCTCATCCATGACTCCCGGGACGACTTCGCCCCGGCCGTTGCCAGGTCCGCGGAGCTGCTGCACAACGAGCTGGACCGCTTCGAGGCGCTGCTGGCGGACCTGCTCGAGATCAGCCGGTTCGACGCGGGGGCGGCGGCGCTGGACGAGGAGCTCACCGACCTGCGCAGCAGCGTCGAGAAGGTCGTGCACTCCTGCGCCCCCCTGGCGGAGCGCAAGGGCAGCCCGGTCACCGTCGATTCGCCGCCATCAGGCTGCGAGGCCGAGGTCGACTCGCGGCGGGTGGAGCGGATCGTGCGCAACCTGCTCGTCAACGCGATCGAGCACGGTGAGGGCCGGCCCATCGAGATCCGGATCGCCGGCAACGAGCAGGCCGTCGCGGTGTCGGTACGGGACCACGGCGTCGGGCTGCGTCCGGGGGAGGCGGCCATGGTGTTCAACCGGTTCTGGCGCGCCGACCGGGCCCGGGCCCGCACCACAGGCGGCACCGGGCTGGGTCTGGCGATCTCCCTCGAGGACGCGAGGCTGCACGCCGGCTGGCTGCAGGCCTGGGGGGCCCGTGGCAGGGGGTCCTGCTTCCGCCTCACCCTTCCCCGCTCGGCCGGCGCCCGGATCGAGACGTCCCCGTTGCCGCTCAACCCGCTGGTGCACGCGGGCCGGGAGGCCGGCGGCCC
>JBPCOG010000277.1:0-12113 GCA_051000455.1 Lapillicoccus sp.
GCATACCAGCGGACGTATGCGACGACGACGAAAGAGGCGGACCTGGTCGGGCTGTTCGTCGAGCGGGTCGCCGACTACCGAGCGGTCGTAGTGCGGTGCGCGGAGGCCGAGGTGCCCGCGCGGGTGCGGGAGGGCCTCGCCCGGGCCGCGAGGGTGATCGTGCCGGACGGGTTCCCGGAGGGGCTGGTGGGGCTGCCGGACGGAGCCGAGCGGGTCGCGGACACTGCCCTGTCCAACGCCGAGCTCGACCACACCGACGCCGTCGTCACCCTCGCGACGGTCGGCATCGCGACGACGGGCACCATCGTCCTCGAGCACGGGAGCGGACAGGGCCGACGGGCGCTGAGCCTCGTCCCGGACCTGCACGTCTGCGTCGTCACCGCCGACCAGGTGGTCGGCGGGGTCCCCGAGGCCGTGGCCCGGCTCGACCCCACCCGCCCGATGACGTGGATCAGCGGCCCGAGTGCGACGAGCGACATCGAGCTCGACCGGGTGGAGGGCGTCCACGGTCCGCGCTCGCTGCACGTCGTCGTCGTCGGCTGAGGCGCCGACGCCACGCCAGTACCCTGCTGCCATGGTGTCCCCGACCGACGAGGAACGTGCCTGGCTCACCGGGCAGGCGCAGTCCCTCGTGGACTTCGCCCGCGCCGCGGCGCACCCCGCCGGTGGGTTCGCGTGGCTGGACGAGCACGGCCGGCCGGAGCTCGAGCGCCCCGTCGAGCTGTGGCTCACCTGCCGGATGACCCACGTCTTCGCCCTCGCCGCCCTGCGGGGCGACGCGGGGGCGCCCGCGCTGGTCGAGCACGGCATGGCAGCGCTGACCGGGCGGCTGCGCGACGACCAGCACGGTGGGTGGTTCGCGGCCGTCGACGCCTCCGGTCCGACCAAGGTCGACAAGGAGGCCTACGGGCACGGGTTCGTCGTCCTCGCGGCGGCGAGCGCCACCGCGTCGGGCCACCCCGGCGGCCGCCCCCTGCTCGAGGAGGCGCTCGCCGTCCTCGACGAACGGTTCTGGCGGGAGGAGGACGGGCTGGTCGTCGACGTCTGGAACCGGGACTTCACCGAGCTCGACCCCTATCGCGGTGTCAACGCCAACATGCACACCGTCGAGGCACTGCTCGCCGCCCACGACGTCACCGCCGACCCGGTGCTCCTCCAGCGGGCCGCCCGGATCGTCTCGCGCGTCGTCCACGGCTTCGCCCGCGAGAACGGGTGGCGGCTGCCGGAGCACTACGACGAGAGCTGGCGGGCCCGGCCGGGCTTCAACCGGGAGCAGCCGGGCCACCGGTTCCGCCCCTACGGGGTCACCATCGGCCACCTGCTGGAGTGGGGACGCCTCGCGCTGCACCTGCGCACGTCACTCGGGGAGGCGGCCCCCGGGTGGCTCGAGGAGGATGCGACGGCGCTGTTCGAGCAGGCCGTCCGCGACGGGTGGGACGTCGACGGCGCCGAGGGGTTCGTCTACACGACCGACTTCGACGGCGTCCCCGTGGTGCGGTCCCGGATGCACTGGGTCCTCGCGGAGGGCATGGCCACCGCCTGGACTCTCGCCCTGCGCACCGGGAAGGAACGCTACCGGGAGTGGTTCACCCAGTGGCGAGCGCACGCGGACGCGGTGTTCATCGACCGCGTGGGTGGCTCATGGTGGCACGAGCTGGACCCCCAGAACCGTCCGGCCAGCAG
Source organism: Lapillicoccus sp. (assembly GCA_051000455.1). GTDB lineage: Bacteria > Actinomycetota > Actinomycetes > Actinomycetales > Dermatophilaceae > JBPCOG01. Next base: position 1,684 of record JBPCOG010000277.1, read on the forward strand.
CGTCTGGGAGGGCAAGCCCGACGTCTACCACGCCTACCAGGCGCTGCTGCTGCCCATGCTCGGCGAGACCACGTCCTTCGTTGCCGGCGTCCTCGCCGCGGGCGGGTCCGCCGATTTCATCGCGTCACAGCGGAACGTGTAGTCTCTCGGTCGCACTACCGGGAGGGCCCGAGGTCCCGCCCGCGCCCCAATAGCTCAGTCGGCAGAGCGTTTCCATGGTAAGGAAAAGGTCTAGGGTTCGATTCCCTATTGGGGCTCCGGCCGACACCGCCGCCGAGGTCCGCCTCGGACCCGGTTCGGCCATCAGGGCGGGGTAGCTCAGCTGGTTAGAGCGCACGACTCATAATCGTGAGGTCGCGGGATCGAGCCCCGCTCCCGCTACCGGTCGCGCAGGGCGGCGATTTCAGGGAAGGTCCCTGGGGCCGCTACTCTTGCGTGGCGCGTCCGGAGAGGACGCCCCGTCGGGAATGCCCCTCACCCACCGGCTCGGTTGACCCGTCGTTCGTTTCCTCAGCCCGAGAGCAGGTTCCCACCGTGGCCAGCAAGAGCGTCGACGTCCGTCCCAAGATCACGATGGCGTGCGTGGACTGCAAGGACCGCAACTACATCACCAAGAAGAACCGCCGCAACAACCCTGACCGGCTGGAGCTGGCGAAGTTCTGCCCCAAGTGCGGCAAGCAGACCTCGCACCGCGAGACCCGCTGAGCCGAGACGCCCGAGCCCATCCGGCTCGGTCCGGGTAATAGGGTTCCCGGTATGCCGGTCAACGCACAGCTCGCGGGGCGCAGCTACCCGCCCACCGCCCCGTATGCCGTGGGTGCGGCGAAGATCCGCGAGTTCGCCGAGGCCGTCGGAGCCGTCGACCCGGTGCACGTCGACCGGTCGGTGGCGACCTCCCGGGGCTACCGCGACGTCATCGCGCCACCGACCTTCGCCGTGCTCATCGCCCAGCAGTGTGACGCCCAGCTGGTGCGCGACCCGGACGCGGGCATCGACTACAGCCGGGTCGTCCACGGCGAGCAGACGTTCGTCCACCACCGTCCCATCACGGCGGGCGACGAGGTCGTGGCGGTCCTCCACGTGGACTCCGTCAGGGCCGCGGGCGGGCACACGATGGTGACGACCCGCACCGAGCTGTCCACGTCCGCCGAGCCGGGGCAACCGCTGTGCACCACGACGTCGACCATCGTCATCCGGGGTGGGCAGTGATGGGGCAGGTCAGGGCGCTCGCCGACGTCCACGCCGGTGACCCGCTGCCCGCGAAGACCATCCACGTCGACCGGGCGCTGCTCGTGCAGTACACCGGCGCATCGCTGGACCGCAACCGCATCCACTGGGACGAGCGGTTCGCGCTGTCCGTCGGCCTGCCCGACGTCATCGCGCACGGGATGTTCACCATGGGGGCGGCGGTCAGTGTCGTCACCGAGTGGGCCGGTGACGCCGGCCGGGTGGTCGAGTACTCCACGCGGTTCACCAAGCCGGTCGTCGTCCCCTACGAGGGCGGCGCCGACGTCGTCGTCGCCGGTGTCGTCAGGTCCCTCGATGCCGGGACCCGGCGGGCGACGGTGGAGCTGTCGGCGACCTGCGGCGCGGACAAGGTCCTCGGTCGGGCGCTCGCCGTGGTCCAGCTCGACTGACGTGCGGGAGGAGCACGACGTCGCGCTGTCGAGCCTGACCACGATGAGGGTCGGCGGCAGCGCCGACAGGATGGTCACCGTCGAGAGCGCGGACGAGCTCGTCGACGCGGTGCGTGAGGTCGACGACGCGGGCGAGCCGCTGCTCGTCCTCGCCGGGGGCTCCAACCTCATCGTCGCCGACGAGGGGTTCCCGGGCACCGTCGTCCGGGTGGCCACCACGGGCGTCACGGTCGAGTCCGACGACCGCTGCGGGGGGGCGAACGTGCGCGTCGCCGCTGGGCAGCCCTGGGACGAGGTCGTCACCCGCGCTGTGGCCGAGGGGTGGTCGGGCATCGAGGCGCTGTCCGGCATACCCGGGAGCGCCGGGGCGACACCGATCCAGAACGTCGGCGCCTACGGCCAGGAGGTGGGCCGGGTGATCGCCCGGGTCCGGGTCTGGGACCGGGCCGACGGGCGGGTCCGCACCCTGACGAACGCGGACTGCGGGTTCCGTTACCGGGACTCCCGGCTGAAGGCGGCGCAGGGGCCCACCGGGCGCCGCGTCGTGCTCGACGTGCTCTTCCAGCTGCGGGTCGCCGACCTGTCCGAGCCGGTCCGCTACGCCGACCTCGCGCGGCAGCTCGACGTGCCGCTCGGGGCCCGGGTGCCCCTCCGGGAGGCCCGCGAGGCGGTGCTGGCGCTGCGCCGGCGGCGCGGCATGGTGCTCGACGCGTCGGACCACGACACGTGGAGCTGCGGGTCCTTCTTCACCAACCCCGTCCTGACGGAGGCACAGTTCAGTGCGCTCGAGGACCGCGCGGCGGCCCGCCCCGGTCCGGCCCTGGGCGCTCCCCCCCGGTTCGCCGCCGGTGACGGCTGCGCCAAGACCAGCGCCGCCTGGCTCATCGAGCGGGCCGGGTTCGGCAGGGGACACCACCTTCCCGGTCCCGCCGCGCTGTCGAGCAAGCACCCGCTGGCCGTGACCAACCGCGGCGGAGCGACGGCCGCGGACGTCGTCTCGCTGGCGAGGACGGTCCGGGACGGGGTCGAGGAGGCGTTCGGTGTGCGCCTGGTCAACGAGCCGGTCCTCGTCGGGCTCAGTCTCTGAGACGCTCGACCACCCCCGGCCCGCGCGGCGCCCCGGCCAGCCACGCGTCGACACCGGCCAGGGCCGGACGCCGGACGGCGTCCGGTGCCCGGCTGCCGGTGATGCTCGCGCGGGCCAGGTCGGCCAGCGCCGCGTCGTCGAAGCCGAGGGCGGTGCGCGCCGACTCGTACTGGGCCACCAGCCGGCTGCCGAAGAGCAGCGGGTCGTCGGCCCCGAGGGCCACCGGTATGCCGGCGTCCACCAGCGTCGCCAACGGCACCTCCCCGGCGTCGGCGTACACCCCGAGGGCCACGTTGCTGCGCGGGCACACCTCGAGGGTCACCCCCGCCTCCGCGACCTCCGCCATCACCCGGGGGTCCTCGGCGCAGCGCACGCCGTGGCCGAGGCGGTCCGGTCGCAGCAGTGACAGGGTCCGCTGGACCGACGCCGGGCCGAGCAGCTCACCCGCGTGCGGGACGAGCGCGAGGCCACCACGGCGGGCGATGGCGAAGGCCGGGGCGAAGTCCTCCAGTGTCCCGCGGCGCTCGTCGTTGCTGAGCCCGAATCCGACGACGTCGCCCGCGCAGTCCCCGGCATACCGGACGGCGAGCCGGGCCAGGGTGCGGGCGTCGAGGGGATGGCGCACCCGGCTGGCGGCGACGACCACCGCGACCCCGGTCCCGATGTCGCGTGAGGCCGCGCGGGCCTCGTCGAGGACCACCTCCAGCGCTGGGGTGATCCCGCCGACGAACGGCGCGTAGGAGGTGGGGTCGACCTGGATCTCCAGCCACCGGGACCCCTCGGCGGCGTCATCGGCGGCGGCCTCCCGGACGACGCGGCGCAGGTCGGCCTCGCCGCGCACACACGACCTGGCGATGTCGTAGAGGCGCTGGAACCGGAACCAGCCACGCTCGTCCGTGGCCTGCAGCCGGGGCGGCCAGGACGCCGTCAGCGCCTCCGGGAGCGGGACGCCGTGCTGCGCGGCCAGGTCACCGAGCGTCGCGATCCGCATCGAGCCGGTGAAGTGCAGGTGCAGGTGCGCCTTGGGCAGCGCCGCCAGCGAACGCGGCGCTACACCGAGGGGCGCTGCACCGAGGGGCGCTGCACCGAGGGGCGCCGAGACTGTTGCCGCCTGCTCACCGGTTGCCACTCGCCGTCGGCCCGGGCTATTCCTCGACCGTGTGCATGGCCGCCTCCTCGGCGGAGGCGCCGGCCCCGTCGATGCCGAGGTCGCCGGCCACCATGTCCTTCTCCACGTCCTCGCGGGCGCCCTCGTCCGGGGCGACGAGGCGGCCGCTGCGCGCCTGCCCGACCTCACCGCCGAGGAAGTCGTCCGCCGCGTCGATGGCGTCCGGGTCGTCACCGCCGACGCGCTCCCGGTCGAGGTTGTCCAGCCCGCTCTCGTTGTCGGGCGCGCCGTAGGCGGAGTGCGGGTCGGGCTCCTCCTGGAGGATCCGCTGGTCGATGGTCTCCTCCTGGGCCTGCTCCGCCGCGGTGGTGCCGAAGGCGTAGACGCCGTGTCCGCGGTCGGGCGGCGAGTAGCCCTCGTCAAGCGCGTCCTCGGTGCCCCGGTCGACGAGGGTGTCCTCGGGCTGCAGCTGGTCCTCGTCGTCGACGGAGTACGACCCGTAGGCGTCGGTGATGCTCTCGCTGTCGTCCTCGTAGGTACTCATGCGGCCACTCTGCCACGGGCAGCGGGCGCGGCCACGGTCAGCGGGCCTCCCCGAGCAGCTTCTGGATCCGGCCGACCCCCTCGGCGAGGTCCTCGTCGCCGAGGGCGTAGGACAGGCGCAGGTAGCCGCTGGGACCGAACGCCTCGCCCGGGACCACCGCCACCTCGACCTCCTCGAGGATCAGGTCGGCGAGCTCGGCCGACGTCGTCGGGACGGTGCCCCGGATCGTCTTGCCGAGCACACCCCGGACGGACGGGTACGCGTAGAACGCGCCCCGCGGGGTCGGGCAGTCCACGCCGGGGATGTCGTTGAGCATCCCGACCATGGCGCGGCGCCGCCGGTCGAACGCCCGCTTCATCTCCTCGACCGCGGCGAGGTCCCCGCTGAGCGCGGCGACCGCGGCCCGCTGCGCCACGTTGTTGACGTTGCTCGTCAGGTGCGACTGCAGGTTCGTGGCGGCCGCGATGGCGTCCCGGGGGCCGATCATCCACCCGACCCGCCAGCCCGTCATCGCGTAGGTCTTGGCCACCCCGTTGACAACGATGCACGTGTCGGCGAGCGCCGGCACCTCCACCGGCATCGACACCGAGCGTGCGCCGTCATACGTCAGGTGCTCGTAGATCTCGTCGGTGACCACCCAGATGCCGTGCGCCAGCGCCCACTCGCCGATGACGCGGACCTGCTCGGGCGGGTAGACCGCGCCCGTCGGGTTCGACGGCGAGCAGAACAGCAGCGCCTTGGTCCGCTCGGTGCGCGCCGCCTCGAGCTGCTCCACGGTGACGAGGTAGTCCTGCTCCGCCCCGGCGAAGACCTCGACGGAGGTGCCACCGGCGAGCGTGATCGCCTCCGGGTAGGTCGTCCAGTAGGGCGCGGGCAGGAGCACCTCGTCACCCGGGTCGATGATCGTCGCGAACGCCTGGTAGACGGCCTGCTTGCCGCCGTTGGTGACGAGCACTTGCTCGGGGGAGATCTCGTAGCCGGAGTCCCGCTCGGTCTTGGTGACGATCGCCTTGCGCAGGTCCGCAAGCCCGGCCGCCGGGGTGTAGCGGTGGTTCGCGGGGTCGGCGGCGGCACTGACGGCGGCGGCCACGATGTAGCCGGGCGTGGGGAAGTCCGGCTCCCCGGCGCCGAAGCCGATCACGGGCCGGCCCTGCGCCTTGAGTGCCTTGGCCTTGGAGTCGACGGCGATGGTTGCTGAGCCGGCGATCGCGCCGACCCGCCGCGAGACGCGGCGGCCCGACGGGGCGCGGGCTGCTGGGCGGTCCTGGTTCTCGGTCACGCCACCATGCTGCCACTGCCCGGGTGTGCCGTGCAGTGCGTGTCCGCCCCTCGGGTATGCCGTGCCGCCGGCAGTCCACGGCAGTCCCGGGGCGGGCCTCGGGGTTCGCGTTCGGGGTGCCCCGTCACGTATGCTGTCCCTTCGGCGGTGGCTGGCTGCCATGCTCACGCATGCCCGGACCCGCCGTGCGCAGGCCCGGCCCCCCGGGTCCGCGTAGGGCAGTGGCTCAATTGGTAGAGCACCGGTCTCCAAAACCGGCGGTTGGGGGTTCGAGTCCCTCCTGCCCTGCGTCTGTCGGCGGCCGGGACCCGCCCGACGAGCCACCTGACCATGCACGAGGCACCGCCGAAGGAGAGGTTACCGTGACCGAGACGAGCGCACCGCGCCGCGACTCCGGTCGTGCCGTCCGCAAGGCGTCCGAACGGGGCAGCCCGATCTCCCGCCTCATCCGGGCGATCTCGCTGTTCGTCAGCCAGATCCTCGACGAGCTGCGCAAGGTGGTGCGGCCCACCGGCTCGGAGCTGGTCAACTACACGGTCGTCGTCATCTTCTTCGTCCTCGTCATCATGGCGATCGTCGCGGGTCTTGACTTCGTGTTCCACCGGCTGGTGCTGCTGGCTCTCGCCGGCGGCTAGCGCGGCCCCGGGGCAGCGCACAGCCACCACGGGTCGCCACGGCGGCCATCATCGACAGTGAGGAAGCAGGTCATCAGCGTGTCCGAGCAGGAGGCCCTCACGGGCATCGACACCAAGCGCGACACCGAGCACGACACCGAGCACGACACCGGGCTCGAGGACGGGCCAACCACGGGGGAGCTCGGTCCCGCTGGCCTCGACCCCGCCGACCCCGGGGAGGCTGAGGCGGCCGGCGCCGACGTGCCGGTGGACGCAGTGGACGCTCCCGCAGCGGACCCCGAGGCCGAGTTCATGGCCGCGCTGCGCTCCAAGCAGGGCGACTGGTTCGTCGTGCACTCGTACGCCGGCTACGAGAACAGGGTCAAGACCAACCTCGAGACCCGGATCATCTCGCTGAACATGGAGGACTTCATCTTCGAGATCGAGGTGCCCATGGAGGAGGTCACCGAGATCAAGAACGGGCAGAAGAAGCTCGTCCGTCGGGTGCGGATGCCCGGGTACGTCCTCGTGCGCATGGACCTCACCGACGAGAGCTGGGGCGCCGTCCGGCACACCCCCGGCGTCACCGGGTTCGTCGGCAACGCGCACCAGCCGGTGCCACTCAGCCTCGACGAGGTGTTCACCATGCTCGCCCCGGACCTGCCCTCGGCCGACGGCGACGGTGCCGGCGGGGGCCGGGGCGGGAGGAGCAAGCCCAAGGAGGTGCGGCTCATCGACTTCGAGGTCGGCGAGTCCGTCACCGTCATGGAGGGGCCGTTCGAGACCCTCCCTGCCACCATCTCCGAGATCAACCCCGACACCCACAAGCTGAAGGTGCTGGTCTCGATCTTCGGCCGGGAGACCCCGGTCGAGCTGTCCTTCAGCCAGGTCGCCAAGATCTGACCGAGGACGACGCGTCCAGCCGCGTCGCCGTCGCACGCCACCACCGAGCAACAGAGGACCCGAGAGAACATGCCACCGAAGAAGAAGAAGATCGCCGGCCTTGTCAAGCTGCAGATCAACGCCGGCCAGGCCACGCCCGCACCGCCCGTCGGTCCGGCGCTCGGCCAGCACGGCGTCAACATCATGGAGTGCGTCAAGGCCTACAACGCCGCGACGGAGAGCCAGCGCGGCAACGTCATCCCCGTGGAGATCACCGTCTACGAGGACCGGTCGTTCACCTTCATCACCAAGACCCCTCCGGCTGCCCAGCTGATCAAGAAGGCGGCGGGCGTGCCGAAGGGGTCGGGGGAGCCGCACAAGACCAAGGTCGCCCGGCTCAGCGCCGACCAGGTCCGTGAGATCGCCCGCCAGAAGATGGAGGACCTCAACGCGCACGACGTCGACCAGGCCGCCAAGATCATCGCCGGCACCGCGCGCTCCATGGGCATCACCACCGAGGGCTACTAGGGGGTCCACGATCCTCGTCGAGGCACCCGCCTCGTCCGTGGCAGGGCCAGCGCTGGTCCGCCGACCACGACTCCGTCAGTCGAACACCGAAACATCAGGAGAAGAAGTGAAGCGCAGCAAGGCATACCGGGCCGCGGCCGAGAAGATCGAACCGGGCAAGGTCTACGCACCCCTCGAGGCGGTTCGCCTCGCGAAGGAGACCACCACCAAGACCTACGACGCCACCGTGGAGGTGGCGATGCGCCTGGGCGTCGACCCGCGCAAGGCGGACCAGATGGTCCGGGGCACCGTCAACCTCCCGCACGGCACCGGCAAGACGGCGAGGGTGCTCGTCTTCGCCAACGCCGAGAAGGCCGACGCCGCCCGTGAGGCCGGCGCCGACTACGTCGGCTCCGACGACCTGCTCGAGCGGGTCGCCGGCGGGTGGCTCGACTTCGACGCGGTCGTCGCGACCCCCGACATGATGGGCAGGGTCGGCCGGCTCGGCAAGGTCCTCGGTCCCCGGGGCCTCATGCCCAACCCGAAGACCGGCACGGTGACGATGGATGTCGCCAAGGCCGTCACCGAGATCAAGGGCGGGAAGATCGAGTTCCGGGTGGACAAGCACGCGAACCTGCACTTCATCATCGGCAAGGCCTCCTTCGAGGAGACGCAGCTGGTGGAGAACTACGCGGCCGCGCTCGAGGAGGTCTTGCGCCTCAAGCCGTCGTCCTCCAAGGGCCACTACATCGAGAAGGCGACGCTCGCCACGACGACGGGCCCGGGGATCCCGCTGGACCCCCGACGCACCCGCAACCTGCTCGCGCCCGAGGACGCGCCCGCCTGACCGGCTGGTCGGGCCGTCCCTGGGGCGTGGAGGGGGCTGGGGTGCCGGCCAGCGGACAAAACCTGCACGCCGGGCATTCCGGACGGCACCCCTTGACGCGTCTTCTACGGTAGCGGGATGAGGAGATCACCCGTCGCCGGCCACCGGTTCGTCCTGGCCGCGGTCGCTGCAGCGGCCGTGTCCGTGTCGCTCGCCGTCCCCGCCCAGGCCCGCACCACGGCGCCCGACGTGAGCGCCGGTGACCGTGGCTGGCACGGGCGTCCCCAGACGCTGCCGAAGGTGCCCCTGATGGTCGGGGGCGGTGGCGCCGTCTCCTCCGTCGACCGGGACGCCAGCCAGGTCGGGATCGACGTCCTCGCGCGTGGTGGCAACGCCGCCGACGCGGCCGTCGCGACGGCGGCTGCCCTCGGGGTCACGGAGCCCTTCAGCGCCGGGATCGGTGGAGGCGGCTTCCTCGTCTACTACGACGCGAGGTCACGCAAGGTCACGACCATCGACGGTCGCGAGACGGCTCCGCAGACCTTCACCGCGACGACGTTCACCAACCCGGACGGCTCGGCGATGAGCTTCCCGAAGGCCGTGAGCTCCGGCCTCTCGGTCGGTGTCCCGGGCACCCCGGCGCTGTGGGACAAGGCTGTCCGCACCTTCGGGACGTGGCGACTGTCGGAGCTGCTCAAGCCGGCCGAACGGCTCGCCCGCGACGGTTTCGTCGTCGACCAGACCTTCCATGACCAGACCGCGGCCAACGCCACCCGGTTCGCGATGTTCCCGGAGACCGCGCGGGTGTTCCTGCCCGGCGGGGCGGCGCCGGCGGTGGGGTCCACGTTCCGCAACCCCGACCTGTCCCGGGCCTACCGGGAGCTGCGCACCCATGGCGTGGACTCGCTGTACCGGGGACGGCTCGGCACGGCCATCGTCGACGAGGCCCGCGCCCCGCACACCGCGCCCGGGGTCACCGTCCCGGCCGGCCAGCTCACCCAGGCCGACCTCACGGCATACCGGGCCCTGCTCAAGGCACCGATCCACTCGCAGTACCGCGGCTACGACGTCTACGGGATGCCGGTGCCGAGCTCGGGTGGAATCGCGGTCGCCGAGATCCTCAACCTCGTCACCGCCTACGAGGCGAGGACGGGGACGCGCCTGGCCAGCCTCGACAACGCCCACTACCTGCACTGGTTCTCCGAGGCGTCCGCGACCGCCTTCGCCGACCGCAACCGCTACGTCGGCGACGTGCCGGGCGTCCCCGTGGGGGAGCTGACCAGCCCCGCCTTCGCCGCCGAGCGCGCCTGCCTCTTCGACCCCGCGAGGGCGCAGCCGCGGCCGATACCGTTCGGCAGCCCGGACGGGTCCTACACCTCCTGCGCCCCCGGGACGGTGCGGCAGGGCCAGCCCTACGAGGGGCAGTCGACCACCCACCTGGTCACCGCCGACCGGTGGGGCAACGTCGCGTCCTACACGCTGACGATCGAGCAGACCGGGGGCTCGGGCATCACGGTGCCCGGCTACGGCTTCCTGCTCAACAACGAGCTGACCGACTTCAGCTTCACGCCCGCGACCGCGGGGGTCCCGGACCCCAACCTGCCCGGGCCCGGCAAGCGGCCGCGCTCGTCGATGAGCCCGACCATCCTGCTCAGGGACGGGCAGCCGTTCCTCACGCTCGGCTCGCCCGGCGGGGCGACGATCATCACCTCGGTGAGCCAGACGATCCTCGGCTACCTGGACCGGGGCCTGCCGCTGGTCGACGCCATCGCCGCCCCCCGGCTCTCCTCGCGCAACGGCAAGGAGGGGGCGGAGCCCGCGATCCTCGGCTCGGCGGACGGGGCCACGCTCACGGCGATGGGGCACGTCCTCGTCTCGCCTGGGACACCCCCCGAGATCGGCGCGGTCACCGCGATCCACGTCCTGGGTCGCGACCGGTTCGAGGC
>JBPCOG010000208.1:0-2864 GCA_051000455.1 Lapillicoccus sp.
GAGCCTCGACCTGCAGCTGCACGAGGAACACGCTGGCCGCCGACGGTGCCCACTCGACGTCGATGAGCCGGTCGGACTGCGCCAACAGCGACTCCGCGTTCGTGCAGTCGCTGCGGTGCACCGACACCCCGCTGCCGCGGGTCACGAAGCCGAGGATGGGGTCGCCGGGCACGGGGGTGCAGCACCGGGCCAGCTTCACCCACACGTCCGGAGTGCCGACGACGACGACCCCCGGGTCGCCTGTCCGTCGCCGGGTCCGGAGCTGGGTGGGCACCGTCGCCTCGGCGATGTCGTCGCTCGCGCCCTCCTCGCCCCCCAGCGACGCGACCAGCCGGCTCACCACGTGCTGGGCCGAGATGTGGCCCTCCCCGACAGCGGCGTACAGCCCGTCGATGTCGGTGTAGCGCAGCTCGCCCGCGAGGCCGGTGAGGGTCTCGGCCGACATCAGCCGCTGGATCGGCAGCCCCTGCTTGCGCATCGCCTTGGCGATGGCGTCCTTGCCCGTCTCGATGGCCTCCTCTCGGCGCTCCTTGGAGAACCACTGGCGGATCTTGTTCCTCGCCCGGGGGCTCTTGACGAAGGTGAGCCAGTCCCGCGACGGCCCGGCGCCGTCCGCCTTGGAGGTGAGGACCTCGACGACGTCCCCGTTCTCCAGGGTCGACTCCAGGGGCACCAGCCTGCCGTTGACCCGGCCGCCGATGCAGTGGTGCCCGACCTCCGTGTGCACGGCATACGCGAAGTCCACCGGTGTCGCACCCGCCGGCAGCGCGACCACCGAGCCCTTCGGCGTGAAGACGTAGACCTCGCGGGCGTTGATCTCGAAGCGGAGGGACTCGAGGAACTCCCCCGGGTCCTTGGTCTCGCGCTGCCAGTCCAGCAGCTGGCGCAGCCAAGCCATGTCGTTGATCGGCCCGGTGGGACCATCCTTGGTCGGCGCTGGGTCGGTCCCGTTCGCCGTCGCGTCCTCCTTGTACTTCCAGTGGGCGGCGACGCCGTACTCCGCCCGACGGTGCATGGTGTGGGTACGGATCTGGATCTCGACCGCCTTGCCGTCGGGGCCGATGACCGTCGTGTGCAGGGACTGGTACATGTTGAACTTCGGCATCGCGATGTAGTCCTTGAACCGGCCCGGCACGGGGTTCCAGCGAGCGTGCAGGGCCCCGAGGGCGGCATAGCAGTCCCGGACGGTCTCGACGAGGACCCGCACGGCGATGAGGTCGTAGATCTCGTCGAAGTCGCGTCCCCGGACGATCATCTTCTGGTAGACGGAGTAGTAGTGCTTCGGTCGCCCGCTGACGGTCGCCTTGAGCTTGGCCCCGCGCAGGTCCTCGGCCACCTGGGCCCGCACCCGGGCGAGGTACTCCTCCCGCGCCGGCGCGCGCTCCGCGACGAGCCGCACGATCTCGTCGTAGACCTTCGGGTAGAGCGTCGCGAACGACAGGTCCTCGAGCTCCCACTTGATGGTGTTCATGCCGAGGCGGTGCGCGAGCGGGGCGTAGATCTCGAGCGTCTCGTGCGCCTTGCGCTGGGCGGTCTCCTCCGAGACGTAGCGCCAGGTCCGCGCGTTGTGCAGCCGGTCGGCGAGCTTGATGACGAGGACCCGGATGTCCCTGGCCATGGCGACGACCATCTTGCGGACCGTCTCGGCCTGGGCGGCCTCGCCGTAGGCGACCTTGTCCAGCTTGGTCACGCCGTCGACGAGGTTGGCGATCTCGTCACCGAAGTCGCGGCCCAGGTCCGGCAGCCGGTATGCCGTGTCCTCGACGGTGTCGTGCAGCAGCGCGGCGGCGAGGGTGTCGGGGGTCATGCCCAGCTCGGCGAGGATCGTCGTCACGGCCAGCGGGTGGGTGATGTAGGCATCCCCGCTCTTGCGCAGCTGTCCCTCGTGGGCCTTCTCGGCCACCAGGTAGGCCCGCTCGATGACGGAGAGGTCGGCCTTGGGGTGGGTGGCGCGGACGACCTGCAGGAGCGGCTCGAGCGCGGGGTGCCCTGCCGAGCGGGGGCCGCCGAACCGGGCGAGGCGGGCGCGCATGCGCGACGGCGTCGGGGGACCCGACGTCTCGGCTCTCGCCTCCTCGCTCATGCACAGAGTCTAGCCATCGCGGCACCGGGCCCGGCCCGTCTCACCGGCGCCCCCCGAGGGTTGCGGCAAGTACCGCTCAGGCGCCGCGGCCGGGTCTCAGTGCGGTGTCCCGGGTGCGCGGTGTCTCGGGGCGCACGGGTGTCTCGGCGCGGCGTCTCAGACGGTGACAACCGCGTGGACGGTGCGGTCGACGAGCCGGTCCCGACCGTTCAGGGCGGCCAGCTCGAGGACGACCTCGACCGCGACCACCCGGGCGCCGGCCCGCTCGACGAGGCGGCACGCCGCGGCTGCCGTTCCGCCGGTGGCCAGCACGTCGTCCATCACCAGCGCCCGCTGGCCGGCGGTGAAGGCGTCGGAATGGACCTCGAGGACCGCGGAGGCGTACTCCAGCGTGTACTCCTCGCGCAGCGCGAGGGCGGGCAGCTTGCCCGCCTTGCGGACGGGGACGAACCCGGTGCCGAGCTGGTACGCGACGGCGGCGCCGAAGATGAAGCCGCGCGCCTCGATACCGACGACGACGTCCAGGCCCCCGGCATACCGGTCGCACACGTCCCGCACGACGGCGCGGAGCGCGTCCCCGTCGGACAGCAGCGGTGTGAAGTCCTTGAACAGCACGCCCGGCTCGGGGAAGTCCGGGACGTCCCGGATCCTGGCGAGGACCAGCTCACGGATGTCCGGTGCCACTGGGGGCCTACCTCCTGGACCGGGGCGGACGTCGAGGCTGGTTGCGCGGCCCGGCCTGGGCCCACTTGTGAACCGGCCGGGGGGTGCCGTCCGCGGG
>JBPCOG010000113.1:0-8769 GCA_051000455.1 Lapillicoccus sp.
CCCGGGTACCCGTCCCGGCGGCCCCGGCGGCTTCGCCGGCCGCGGCGGTCCCGGCGGGTCGGGTGGTCCGGGCGGCGGCGGCGGTGGGTTCGCCGGCCGGGGAGGCCCCGGCGGGCGCGGTGGGACCCAGGGTGCCTTCGGTCGCGGCGGTGGCCGCCCGGTCCGTGGACGCAAGTCCAAGCGCGCCAAGCGCCAGGAGTTCGAGCAGATGCAGGCACCGTCGATCGGCGGCGTCTCGGTGCCCCGGGGCGACGGCACGACCGTCGTCCGGGTGCGCCGGGGAGCGTCGATCTCCGACCTCGCCGACAAGATCAACGCGAACCCGGCGTCCCTCGTGACGGTGCTGTTCCACCTCGGTGAGATGGCCACGGCCACCCAGTCCCTCGACGAGGACACCTTCCGCCTGCTCGGCGGCGAGCTCGGCTACGACGTCCAGGTCGTCTCGCCCGAGGACGAGGAGCGTGAGCTGCTGGAGTCCTTCCACATCGACCTCGATGCCGAGCTCGAGGCCGAGGGCGACGAGGACCTGCAGGCGCGTCCGCCCGTGGTCACCGTGATGGGTCACGTCGACCACGGCAAGACCAAGCTGCTCGACGCCATCCGGTCGGCGGAGGTCGCCGAGGGCGAGGCGGGCGGAATCACCCAGCACATCGGCGCCTACCAGGTGCACACCGAGCACGAGGGCGTCGGCCGCGCCATCACCTTCATCGACACCCCCGGACACGAGGCCTTCACGGCCATGCGCGTGCGCGGGGCGAAGGTCACCGACATCGTCATCCTCGTCGTGGCTGCCGACGACGGGGTCATGCCGCAGACGATCGAGGCGCTCAACCACGCTCAGGCGGCGGGTGTGCCGATCGTCGTGGCGGTGAACAAGATCGACAAGGAGGGGGCCAACCCCGAGAAGATCCGCCAGCAGCTGACGGAGTACAACCTCGTGGCCGAGGAGTACGGCGGCGACACGATGTTCGTCGACGTCTCGGCCAGGGAGGGCACGAACATCGACGTCCTCCTCGAGGCGGTCCTCCTCACCGCGGACGCCGCCCTGGACCTGCGCGCCAACCCCGACAAGGACGCCCGCGGTGTCGCCATCGAGGCACACCTCGACCGGGGACGCGGTCCCGTGGCGACGGTGCTGGTGCAGTCCGGCACGCTCAAGGTCGGGGACGCCATCGTCGCCGGAGCCGGCTTCGGCCGGGTGCGGGCGATGCTCGACGAGCACGGCGAGACCGTCGACGAGGCGGTGCCGTCCCGTCCCGTCCTCGTCCTCGGTCTCACGTCGGTGCCCGGCGCCGGTGACACCTTCCTCGTGGCTCCGGACGACCGCACCGCCCGGCAGATCGCCGAGCGGCGCGAGTCGGCGGCCCGCGCCGCGTCGCTGGCCAAGCGCCGCAAGCGGATCAGCCTGGAGGACCTCAACGAGGCCCTCGCCGCCGGCAAGGTCGACACGCTCAACCTCATCCTCAAGGGCGACGTGTCGGGCTCGGTGGAGGCGCTCGAGGACGCGCTGCTGAAGATCGACGTCGGCGCCGAGGTGGACCTGCGCATCATCCACCGGGGAGTGGGGGCCATCACCCAGAACGACGTCAACCTCGCAACCGTCGACGAAGCCGTCATCATCGGCTTCAACGTCCGCCCGGCCGAGCGGGTCGCCGAGCTGGCGGACCGGGAGGGCGTGGACCTGCGCTTCTACAGCGTGATCTACCAGGCCATCGACGACATCGAGGCTGCCCTCAAGGGCATGCTCAAGCCGGTCTACGAGGAGGTCCAGCTCGGCGCCGCCGAGGTGCGCGAGGTCTTCCGGTCCTCGAAGTTCGGCAACATCGCGGGCTCGCTCGTCCGCTCGGGCGAGATCCGGCGCGGCACGAGGGCGCGCATCGTCCGTGACGGGGCGGTGGTCGGAGAGAACATCGAGATCGCCGGTCTGCGCCGCTTCAAGGACGACGTCACCGAGGTGCGCGAGGGCTTCGAGTGCGGTATCAACCTCGGCTCGTTCAACGACATCCAGATCGAGGACACCGTGGAGACGTACGAGATGCGGGAGGTCCCCCGTTCGTAGGTGAGCCGGCCCGGGTGGGCGGCGGCCGTCCTGCGCCGTCGCTCGTCCGCCCCCCGGTGGCACCATCCCGGCCCACGTCGTCCCGTCGCGGGACCTCGTCTCCTGAAAGGCGTTTCCATGGCCGACCCAGCCCGGGCCAAGAAGATCGCGGACCGCATCAAGGTGGTCGTCGCTGAGCAGCTCGAGTACCGCGTCAAGGACGAGCGGCTCGGGTTCGTGACGATCACCGACGTGCGGGTGACCGGCGACCTGCAGCACGCGTCCGTCTTCTACACCGTGTTCGGCTCCGACGAGGAGCGGGCGGCCACCAGTGCCGCCCTCGAGTCCGCCCGGGGCAAGGTCCGCACCGCGGTCGGGCGCCAGATCGGGATCCGCCTGACCCCGTCGCTCGAGTTCATCGCCGACGCACTGCCCGAGGGCGCGGCCCACCTCGAGGAGGTGCTCGTGGCCACCAGGGCGCGCGACGCCGAGCTCGCGCGGGTCGCGGCGGCGGCGGCGTATGCCGGCGAGCCGGACCCCTACCGGCGCCCGGCCGAGGAGCCCGAGGACGAGGGCCAGGGTGAGGCCGTCGGCGGGAAGGCGCCGGACGACGGGGATGGCGGCGCCTGACGGCCTGCTCGTCGTCGACAAGCCGGCGGGCTGGACCAGCCACGACGTCGTCGCCCGGGCCCGGCGCATGTGCGGCACCCGTCGGGTCGGTCACGCCGGGACGCTGGACCCGATGGCGACCGGGGTACTCGTGCTCGGTGTCAACAGGGCCACCAGGCTCCTGACGTTCCTCGTGGGCTGCGACAAGACCTACACGGCCACCGTGCGCCTGGGGCAGAGCACCGTCACCGACGACGCGGCGGGCGAGATCACCGCGTCGACGGACGTCGGCCACTCCGGCACCGCTGTGTTCGCCCCCGGTGACCTCACCCCTGACGTGCTTCCTGACGTGCTCACCCCTGACGTGCTCACCACGGCCATGGCCGCGCTCACCGGGGACATCGAGCAGGTGCCCTCGTCGGTCAGCGCTGTCAAGGTGGCAGGCGTGCGCTCCTATGCCCGGGTTCGCCGGGGGGAGCAGGTCGACCTCCAGGCCCGTAAGGTGACCGTCCGGCGGTTCGAGCTGGGTGACCGTCGGCTGCTGACGGTCACCGACGCGTCCGGGACCCGTCACCTGGTGCTCGACATCGACGTGGAGGTCGATGTCTCCTCCGGTACCTACGTCCGGGCGCTCGCCCGCGACCTCGGTGCGGCACTGGGTGTCGGTGGCCACCTCACGGCCCTGCGGCGCACCCGGGTGGGACGGTTCGACCTCACGATGGCGCACGACCTCGCCGAGCTGAGCGGGCGGCTCGAGACGGACGGGCCGTCCGGGGCAGCCGGGAGCCACGGCATACCGATCCTCGCGTTGTCAGACGCGGCGCGGGCGCAGTTCCCGGTCCGCGAGCTGACCGAGGCGGAGGCCACCGCCATCGGTCACGGGCAGCGGATCGAGTCCCGACCGCCCCTCCGCGGGGAGCCGGTGGCGGCATTCGCGCCGGACGGCCGGCTGGTTGCGATGCTGGACGAGTCGGGGCGACTCGCCAGGACCCACGTCGTGTTCGCCCCCACCGGTTCGTAGAGTGTCCTGCGTGCATGTGTGGAGTGGTCTGCGAGACGTCCCGCCCGGCTTCGGGCCGAGTGTCGTCACCCTCGGCAACTTCGACGGCGTGCACCGCGGCCACCGGGCCGTGCTGGCCAGGGTGATCGAGCTCGCTGCCTCGCGGGGGGCCCCCTCCGTGGCGGTGACCTTCGACCCCCACCCGGTGGCCGTGCTGCATCCTCAGCGCGCTCCGCAGCTGATCACCTCGCTCGACCAGCGCCTGAGCCTTCTCGACGCGACGGCGGTCGACGCC
The DNA here is from genome assembly GCA_051000455.1 of Lapillicoccus sp. Taxonomy (GTDB): domain Bacteria; phylum Actinomycetota; class Actinomycetes; order Actinomycetales; family Dermatophilaceae; genus JBPCOG01. The sequence goes on from JBPCOG010000113.1 coordinate 3,943, forward strand.
GTCCTCGTGCTCGAGTTCACCGACGCCTTCGCGCAGCAGACGCCGGAGGAGTTCGTCGCGTCCGTGTTCGTCGACAGCCTGAGCGCCGGGGCGGTCGTCGTCGGCGAGGACACGAGGTTCGGGGTGAACAACTCCGGTGACGTCAGCACCCTGAGGCGGCTCGGCTCGGAGCACGGGTTCGACGTCGTCGTCCTGCCGGGCGTCGGCGACGGGCCCCGCTGGTCCTCGTCCATGGTCCGCGCCCGGCTCGCCGAGGGCGATGTCGAGGGCGCCACCATCGTCCTCGGGCACCCGCACCAGGTCGCGGGCACCGTCGTCCACGGAGACCATCGAGGGCGCGGGCTCGGCTTCCCCACGGCGAACCTCGGTGAGGACGTCGAGGGCCTCGTGCCTGCCGACGGGGTGTATGCCGGGTGGCTGACCCGCGCGGGCCGGGCTGCGGGCGAGGCCGACCGGTCGTTCCCGGCGGCGATCTCCATCGGGACCAACCCGACCTTCGACGGCACCCGTCGCCGGGTCGAGGCGTACGTCCTCGACCGCGACGACCTCGACCTGTACGGCGAGCGGGTGGTCTACGACTTCGTCCAGCGGCTGCGACCCACGCTGAAGTTCGACTCCGTCGAGGCCCTGGTCGAGCAGATGAACGCGGACTGCGACCGATGCCGAACCGTTCTCAAGTCGATCGTGCCGTCCTGAGGGACGGTCCACGGCACCGGACGTGGGCGCGGACGGACTGGGGCCTGGTCATCGCCGGTCTGGGACTCTCGCTCGTCGGTGCCCTGCTCGTGTGGTCGGCCACCCGGCACGCCCACGGCTCGTCCTACCTGCTGAGGCACCTCGTCAACACCGCACTCGGCATCGGGCTCGCCGCGTGGGTGACCCGGCTCGACCACCGCAGCCTGCGGGCATGGACGCCGCTGCTGTACCTCCTGTCCGTCGCCGGCCTGCTCGCCGTGCTGACCCCGGCCGGCTCGACCGTCAACGGGTCCCGGTCCTGGATCCAGCTGCCCGGGGGTTTCTCCATCCAGCCGTCGGAGTTCGCCAAGATCGCCATCTGCATCGGGATGGCGGTGATCCTCGCCGAGCGGCGTGACCGAGACCTGGAGCCCGGCAACCGCGACGTCGCGCTCGCGTGGCTCGTCGCGCTGGTGCCCCTCGGCCTGGTCATGCTCCAGCCGGACCTCGGCTCCGCGCTGGTGCTGGGGGCTATCGCGTTCGGGGTCACCGCCGTGGCCGGGGCGTCGAAGCGCTGGCTCGCGGGCGTGTTCGGACTCGGTGCGGCCGGCGTGGCGGCCGCATTCACCACCCCCGTGCTGCAGCGGTACCAACGGGACCGGCTCATCGCCTTCCTCGACCCGTCGGCCGACCCCCAGGGGATCGGCTACCAGACCCGGCAGGTGCGGGTCGCGATCGGCTCCGGGGGCTGGTCGGGCCAGGGGCTCTTCCAGGGGGGACAGACCCAAGGCGGGTTCATCCCGTTCCAGCAGACCGACTTCGTGTTCTCGGTGGCGGGGGAGGAGCTCGGGTTCGTCGGTGCCGCCGGTCTCATCCTGCTCATCGGGTTCCTCATCCTGCGCAGCGTGATGATCGCCGCGCGCAGTGCGGACCCGTTCGGTCGCCTCGTCGCGGTGGGTGTGGCGGTGTGGTTCGCCTTCCAGGCCTTCGAGAACATCGGGATGAACCTCGGGATCACGCCGGTGACGGGGCTGCCGCTGCCCTTCGTGTCCTATGGGGGGTCCTCGATGTTCGTCTGCTGGCTGGCCCTTGGCCTGGTCAACAACGTCCATCTCGCCGACGCGCGGCGGCGGAGCCCACGAGCCGGACGCTAGGGGTCACTCCGGCAGTTCGGCGTCGGGCAGCGGCCCGAGCCCGCCGAACACGGGGAGGTAGGGCGCGATGTCGCCCTCGGTCGTCCACCGTCGCAGCTGGTCGGCAGTCCGCCGGGCCATCAGCGCGCGGGTCAGGTCGAACTCGGACGCGCGCAGCGTGACGCCGGGTGCCCCGGGGCCGGTGGTGAACGACCACGTCGGGGCGTCGAGGGCCACGGCAGGCAGGCCAGCCACGCGGACCCGGTCGGCGAGGCGCCCGGCCATCCGGTCCCGCAGGGCGGCCAGCCCGTCGGTGTCGCGTGCCCCGGGGACGCTGGTGGCGCCGCGGAGGTCCTGCTCGTGGATGACGACGTCGCCGAGGGGCCGGGTGCCGTTCTCGCGCATCCACTCCTGCATGGGCTCAGTCATGGCGCGCCACTCGGCGACGATCGTCGTGATGTCGTCGCCGGCGCGGGCGTCGACTTGGCGCTGGGTCCAGGTGCTGTTGTGATTGTTGGGCTCGTCGCCGGCGAGGACGTCCGCATCGAGGCCCACGACGTGCGCGAGCAGCTCGCGCACCGTCCAGGCCGGGCAGGCCGGCACCCGTGCCTCGGCGTCGGTCGCCGACAGGGTCTGGACCAGCTCGATCACCCGGGACTGCGCCCGCACCCACTCGGCAACTGCGTCCATACCGGGAAACCTACCGCCACCCTTCCTGCGGGTGCCCAGCGCCTCGGTGCCGGGGTCCGCGCGGCGCTCCCCCCGGGTCCTCGACGAGCGGGACGAACACGTAGCGCCCCAACCGCTCCGGCACCGGGCTACCGGCCCGCACTCGCAACAGCTGGCCGTCGACGGGGATCACCAGCACCCCCTCGGGGGCGAGCTGCGCGACGAGGGGCTGGGGCAGCGTTCTCGCCTCCGCGGAGACGAGGATCCGGTGGTACGGGCCACCGTCAGGCGCGCCCAGCACGCCCGGCGCGGCCTGCGCGACCCGAGCCCACGGCATACCGGCCGCCGTCACGTTGTGCGCACCCCAGCTGGTCAGCTCGGGCACCCGTTCGACCCCCAGCACCGACCCCGTGGGGCCGACCAGGCGCGCGAGCAGCACGGTCGTCCACCCGGAGCCGGACCCCACGTCGAGCCCCCGGTGTCCCGGGCGCACGTCGAGGGCGATGAGCATGTTGCGCACCGTCGTCGGCTGGGAGCAGGTCTGGTCGTGCCCGATCGGCAGGGCCCGGTCCAGGCCGGCGTGCCGCACCTGGTCCGCCGGCAGGTGTGCCGCGCGCGGGCTGAGCCGCATCGCCTCGTCCACCGCCCGGGAGGCGTCCTGCTCCACGGCCCCAGTATCCCCGTCATGGAACCCGTCTGCGAGGAGCGGCGCGGTGGGGGGCAGCGTCGGGCGCCGTTAGCATGGTCGGATGGTCCGAACGGGAGAGGCCGGCGCGTCGCTCTTCGCTGCCCTCGAGCCGCTCCTCGAGCGGGTGGCCAAGCCGATCCAGTACGTCGGCGGCGAGCTGAACTCCGCCGTCAAGGACTGGAACTGCGCCGGGTTCGGACCCGCCGGGGAGCAGCTGACGACCCGGTGGGCGCTGATGTACCCCGACGCCTACGAGGTCGGCCTGCCCAACCAGGGGGTGATGATCCTCTACGAGGTCATCAACGAGCGCTCCGACGCGCTGGCGGAGCGCACGTATGCCGTGTGGCCCGACATGGAGGCGCGCCTGCGGGAGGCCGGGCTGCCGCAGCTCACCGTCGACGGGCACCGTTCGGTGCGCGACTTCGACGTGCTCGGGGTGTCCTTCTCGACGGAGCTCGGCTACACCAACCTGCTCACCGCCCTCGACCTCGCAGGGATCCCGCTGCACGCGGCGGACCGTGGGGAGGACGACCCGGTCGTCGTCGCCGGCGGCCACGCGGCGTTCAACCCGGAGCCGGTCGCGGACTTCGTCGACGCCGCCATCGCCGGCGACGGGGAGCAGGCGGTGCTGACCGTCACCGACATCGTCGGCCGGTGGAAGGCGCAGGGACGTCCGGGGGGCCGCCACGAGCTCCTCCTGCGCCTGGCGCGGACCGGGGGCGTCTACGTCCCGGCCTTCTACGACGTCGACTACCTCCCCGACGGGCGCATCAGGCGGGTCGCGCCCAAGCCGGGCCTGTCCGGGGTGCCGTGGCGGGTCGCCAAGCACACGGTCACGGACCTCGACGCCTGGCCCTACCCGAAGGCTCCCTTGGTCCCGCTCGCCGAGACCGTGCACGAGCGGATGTCGGTCGAGATCTTCCGCGGCTGCACCCGCGGCTGCCGGTTCTGCCAGGCGGGGATGATCACGCGCCCCGTGCGGGAGCGCTCCATCACCGGCATCGGCGAGATGGTGGAGCGGGGCCTGGCCGCGACCGGGTTCGAGGAGGTCGGGCTGCTCTCGCTCAGCTCGGCGGACCACTCCGAGATCGCCGCGATCGCCAAGGGGCTCGCGGACCGCTACGAGGGCACCCAGACCGGTCTCTCGCTGCCGTCGACCCGCGTCGACGCCTTCAACATCGACCTGGCCAACGAGCTGACCCGGGGCGGCCGACGGTCCGGGCTGACCTTCGCCCCCGAGGGGGGGTCGGAGCGGATCCGCAGGGTGATCAACAAGATGGTGACCGAGGACGACCTCATCAAGACCGTCGCCGCGGCCTACGGCGCCGGCTGGCGGCAGGTCAAGCTCTACTTCATGTGCGGCCTGCCGACCGAGACCGACGAGGACGTGCTGCAGATCGCCGAGCTGGCCAAGCGGGTCATCGAGACGGGCCGGCAGGTCTCCGGACGTCGCGACATCCGGTGCACCGTCTCGATCGGCGGGTTCGTGCCGAAGCCGCACACCCCGTTCCAGTGGTGCGCCCAGCTCGGGGTCGAGGAGACCGACGCCCGGCTGGCCCGGCTCCGGGACGCGATCCGGTCGGACCGGCGCTACGGGTCCTCGATCGGGTTCCGCTACCACGAGGGCCGGCCGGGGATCGTCGAGGGGCTGCTCTCCCGCGG
>JBPCOG010000401.1:0-5159 GCA_051000455.1 Lapillicoccus sp.
TGTTCCAGGCGCTGGACCACGTCGTCGGCAACGTCGAGCTCGGCCGCATGGACGAGTGGGTCGCCTTCTACAACAAGGTGATGGGCTTTGTGAACATGGCCGAGTTCATCGGTGACGACATCGCCACCGACTACTCCGCCCTCATGTCCAAGGTCGTGGCCAACGGCAACCACCGGGTGAAGTTCCCGCTCAACGAGCCGGCGCTCGCCAGGCGCAAGTCGCAGATCGACGAGTACCTCGAGTTCTACCGCGGGCCCGGCGCCCAGCACCTCGCGCTGGCGACGAACGACATCCTCCAGACCGTGGACCGGCTGCGCGCGGAGGGCGTGGAGTTCCTCGACACCCCGGACTCGTACTACGAGGACCCCGAGCTGCGGGCCCGCATCGGGCAGGTCCGGGTCCCCATCGATGAGCTGCAGCGGCGCCGGATCCTCGTGGACCGCGACGAGGACGGCTACCTCCTGCAGATCTTCACCAAGCCGCTCGGGGACCGTCCGACCCTCTTCTTCGAGATCATCGAGCGCCACGGGTCGCTCGGCTTCGGCAAGGGCAACTTCAAGGCGCTCTTCCAGGCGATCGAGCGCGAGCAGGACCAGCGCGGCAACCTCTGAGCTGAGCGCTCCCCGAGCCGCCGATGGAGCCGGCGGGCGGCCTGCCGTGGGACAGTTGCTCCATGACGCAACGAGCGGGGTGGTACGTCGATCCGCAGAACGCGGACCTCCTTCGCTACTGGGACGGGGTGATGTGGACCAGCCACTCCGCACCGAACAAGTCCCCGACGGCGGACCAGTCGACGATTGGCCGCGCCGTCGCGGTCCCGGGCAGCCACGCAGGCCCGGCCGCCCACCGGGGCGCGTCGCGCGGCATACTCGGGGGGACGCCTGGCGGGACGCCCGGTGGGACGCCTGGTGGGACGCCCGGTGGGGCGCCGCCCGGCATACCGGGTCAGGCGGGTGCCCCTTCCCCGTACGGCCAGCCCCCGCCTGCCGGCTACGGGGCGCCTGGTGCGACGGGGGTCCAGGTCCTCGGCGGTCCGACGACTCCCGACGGAGCGCCGCTCGCCGGGTGGGGGGTCCGGGCCGGCGCGCGGGTCATCGACATGTTCATCACCGGAGCGGTCTCGACGCTGCTCGGGATCCCCTTCCTGGTCAGCTTCGCCAGCTGGTACGTCGGGTACCTGCAGCGCATCGTGCGCGACGCAGAGCGCGGTGTCACCACGCCCCTGGACCAGGGACAGATGCAGAGCGAGATGCTGAAGTACCTCCTGCCGATCTCGATCATCAGCCTGGTCGTCTCCATGCTCTACGAGACCTTCTTCCTCGTCCGCTCGGGACAGACACCGGGCAAGAAGGTCCTCGGCCTGCGGGTCCGGCTCCGCGATCGCCCCGGCCCGCTCAGCGTCGCGGATGCGCTCCGGCGCCAGGTCATCACGGTCGGCACGAATCTGCTGAGCCTGGTGCCGATCGTCATGACCTTCACGTTCATCCTCATGCTGGCCGACTACCTGTTCCCGCTCTGGGACCGGAACCGCCAGGCCCTGCACGACAAGGTCGCCCGGACCAACGTGGTCGTCGACCCGCGCCGACGCTGACGGTCGACGCCGGGCCGGCTGGGGGGGTGGATCCGGTCGGAAGGTCGCACAGATCGGGGTGCCGGGCCGGCTGGGGGGCGGATCGGTCGGAGGGTCGCACAGATCGGGGTGCCGGGCCGGCCGAAGGGCGGAGCCCGGCCCCCCGGGGGAAGACCTCCGCGCGGCCCGGTCCCTGTCAGCCGCGGGCTGGCCTGATCGTGCCGGTGACCTCGCCGATGCCGATCCGCGCACCGTCGGGGCCGGGTGCCCAGGCCGTCATCGTCACGGTGTCGCCGTCCTCGAGGAACCCACGCGTCGACCCGTCGGACAGGGTCAGCGGCTCGGTACCGTTCCACGTCAGCTCCAGCAGGCTGCCCCGGCTGTCCCGCGTGGCGCCGCTGATCGTGCCGGACCCGAACAGGTCCCCGTCGCGCAGGCTCGCCCCGTTCACCGTAAGGTGCGCGAGCATCTGGGTCGGGGACCAGTACATGTCCGTGTAGCTCGGGGTGGCGACGACCGTGTCCCCGATCCGCACCTCGACGCGGATGTCGAGCCCGAATGCCTCGTCCCCCGCGCTGCGCAGGTAGGGCAGCGGCTGGGGCTCGTCCTGGCCGGGAAGGGGGACCCGAGCCGCCCGCAGCGCCTCCAGCGGGGTGACCCACGCCGAGATCGACGTCGCGAACGACTTGCCGAGGAACGGCCCCAGCGGGACGTACTCCCACGCCTGGATGTCGCGCGCGCTCCAGTCGTTGAGCAGGACCACGCCGAACAGGTGCTCCGCTGCCCCGTCCACCCCCACCCGTGCCCCCAGCGGCGTGGCACCACCGACGACGTAACCGAGCTCGGCCTCGATGTCGAGCCGGGTGCTCGGCCCGAAGACCGGCGCGGGGTCCTCCGGCCCCTTGCGCTGACCGGTGGGTCGGACGACGTCGGTACCGCTGACGACGACCGTGCCCGACCGTCCGTGGTAGCCGATCGGCAGGTGCTTCCAGTTCGGCGGCAGGGCTGCGTTGTCGGGCCGGAAGATCTGGCCGACGTTGGTGGCGTGGTACTCGCTGGCGTAGAAGTCGACGTAGTCGGCGACCACGACCGGCAGGTGCATCGTCACGTCCTCGACCGCGAGCAGGTGCGGCTCGATCGCGTCGCGCTGTGCCTCATCGGTCAGGGCGTGGGTCAGCCACGCCCGCGCGGACGCCCACGCGCGCGGTCCCAGCGCGAGGAACGGGTTGAGGCTGGCGCAGTCCCAGCAGGCGCCTGACTCCATGCCACCGTGCTCCGCGGCTGCCGCCGCGTCGATGACCTGGTCCCCGATGCGAACGCCGACGCGCCGCCGGTCCGGGTCGTGCGCCGTCGAGAACACCCCGTAGGCCAGGGTCGCCACCCCGAACGGGTGGTCGGCCGGCACGTCCAGCCAGGTGTCCACTCAGTCCTCCCCGAGCAGCCCGAACGCCGCCAGCTCGCCGATCGGCTCCAGCACGTTGCAGCATCCGTATGCCGTGAAGAAGGCCCGCACGATGCTCGCGTCCGCGGTGGACATCCGGGTGACGATGTCGACGAGGTGCAGTGGGTCCCGTTCTGCCAGTAGCGATCCCATCTCGGCTTCCTCTGCGCCGTTGAGCCCGTGACGAACCGCAGCGAGCACGTTGAGCACTCCGTGCTGGGGTTCACCCCCTCGATCCGACCGCACGGCATGGTGCAGGCCCCCGGTCAGCTTGAACCCCAGGTCACGGTCGATGCAGGCGCGGATGAAGCCGGCCAGCTCCCTTTCGTCCGGCCACGCCCACGTGTCGGTGGCGCCGGTGCGGAACTTGGCCTGCACGTGGGGCACCGCGCTGTCGTCGGCACCGGCCGCGGCCTCGGCGACGTCGGCGACCGCGGCCGCCCCCTCCATACGGGGGATCTCCACCGTCACCGGCACACCGAGGTCGCACAGCGCCCGCCACTTCGCGCTCCACCCGATCTCGACGCCGGTGACGCGGACGCCGGGCGCGCCCCGCAGGTCCGCGACGCCTTTGCGGACCGGTTCCAGAGGGGCGCCGGGCCGCGCGATGAGCGAGAGGTCGAGCCGTTGTCCTTCGGCGAGCGCGACCGCTTCCGCCGCGGCGGCGGCGGGGACAAGCAGCGGGCCGACGAGCCCGGCATACCGGGTCCTCGCGAGGTACGCGGGGACCGCGTCGGCAAGCGGGGCGAGACCGGGCGGGAACACCGCCGCGTCGTCGATGAGACGGGCGAGCAGGACGGGTTCGGCAGGGCGCTCGGCACGCGGGGGAGGGGCGGCCCCGACGGTCGTTGACATGCTCCGCAGGCTACTTCAAGGTGGGAGGATGGGCCCCCAGCAGGGCCGCCGGCGCAGTCAGGAGAGCAGCACAATGCCGCACTACCAGCGGATGGGCAGTGTCCCGCCGAAACGGCATACCCAGCACCGGCGTCGCGGGGGCGAGCTCTACTACGAGGAGCTGATGGGGGAGGAGGGCTTCAGCAGTGACTCGTCCCTGCTCTACCACCGCAGCCTGCCCTCGACGATCACCGACGCGCGCGAGTGGGCCGTCGGGGACCTGTCCACCGTCCCGAACCACCCTCTCGTGCCGCGCCACCTGCGCCTGCACGACCTCTTCGACGCCAGGGCGGCCCGCGCGGCGGACCCGGTGACCGGGCGCCGGCTCGTGCTCGGCAACGGCGACGTGCGCATCTCGTATGCCGTGTCTGCCCAGCCGAGCCCGTGGTACCGCAACGCGATCGGCGACGAGTGCGTCTATGTCGAGCGCGGCCGGGCGCGCGTCGAGAGCGTGTTCGGGGCGTTCGAGGTCGCGGCCGGCGACTACGTCGTCATCCCCCGCTCCACGACCCACCGGTGGCTGCCCAGGCGCTCGACGAAGGACCCGCTGCGCACGTACTGCATCGAGGCCAACTCGCACATCACCCCGCCGAAGCGCTACCTCAGCCGGTTCGGTCAGCTGCTCGAGCACTCGCCGTACTGCGAGCGGGACCTGCGGGTGCCGGACGGGCCGCTGCTGGCCGAGGACGTGGGCGGGCGGCCCGACGAAGAGAGTGAGGTCTTCATCAAGCACCGTGGCGACGGTCCAGGGGGGGTCGTCGGCACCTGCCACGCGCTGTCGTCCCACCCACTCGACGTCGTGGGCTGGGACGGGTGCCTCTACCCCTACGTCTTCAACGTCGCGGACTTCGAGCCCATCACGGGTCGCATCCACCAGCCGCCTCCCGTGCACCAGGTCTTCGAGGCCAACAACTTCGTCATCTGCAACTTCGTCCCGCGCAAGGTGGACTACCACCCGCTGTCGGTCCCGGTGCCCTACTACCACTCCAACGTCGACTCCGACGAGATCATGTTCTACGTCGACGGCGACTACGAGGCCCGCAAGGGCTCGGGCATCGGCCGGGGCTCGATCTCGGTGCACCCGGGTGGTCATGCGCACGGTCCGCAGCCCGGGGCTGCCGAGGGGTCGATCGGGGCCGAGTTCTTCGACGAGCTCGCCGTGATGGTGGACACCTTCCGCCCGCTGGAGCTCGGCGAGGGGGGGCGGGCCGTGGACGACGGCAGGTACGCCTGGTCATGGGCCGGCGGTCGCGG
>JBPCOG010000186.1:0-8563 GCA_051000455.1 Lapillicoccus sp.
CCTCCGGCGGACAGCCCGGCGACGAGCAGCACCGCGGCGGCCAGCGCCCACCAGCCGGCGACATCCGCCGGCCGCCTCATCGGCGCCTCAGGTGCGTCGCGGCCGCGCCCTGTCGCAGGCCCCGACCGAGCAGGCGCAGCGGCGTCATGGGCCAACTCGTCGGTCGACCAGCGCGACGGTCACCCGGGCGCGCTCGGGTCCGGCGACGAAGGTGTCCTCGTCCCGGCCGGCGACCGGGCTCGCCGGTCGCGCGTCGGTGCGCAGGCCCAGCTCGAGCGTCGCCGCGACCGGCTCCGGCGAGGTCCAGGGCACGAGGACCCAGAGCCGCGTGGGCACGTCCGGGTCCAGGGCTGCCACCGTGGGGTCCATGGGGACCACGTCGAGGGCGGACGTCGCAGCCCCCGGTGCCGCGAAGTTCTGGAACTCGGAGACGGGGCGGGTCTGCCTCGTCACGTTCGTCACCCGCAGGGCCACCCGCAGGCGCCCACCACCGGTGGGCGTGCTCTCCAGCTCGGCCCCGTCGACGGCGACTGCCCAACGGCCGAGCGCGACGGTGTCGGAGGGCTGGTGCCGCACCGGCTCGGCGGCACGGAACCCGCCAGCGGCGGCCACCAGGCCAACCGCGAGCAGGAGGACACCGGCACCGCCCAGCTCCCCGCGACGGATCAGAGGCTCTTCTCGATCTCGGCTGCCTGGCGCTCGACGTCCTCGAGGCCGCCGCACATGAAGAAGGCCTGCTCGGGGACGTGGTCGTACTCGCCGTCGGCGATCTTAGTGAACGCCTCGACGGTCTCGCTGAGCGGCACCGTCGAGCCCTCGATCCCGGTGAACTGCTTGGCGACGTAGGTGTTCTGGCCGAGGAACCGCTGGATGCGCCGGGCCCGGTTGACGAGGATCTTGTCCTCCTCGGACAGCTCGTCGATGCCGAGGATCGCGATGATGTCCTGCAGCTCCTTGTTGCGCTGGAGGATCTGCTTGGTGCGCACGGCGGTGTTGTAGTGGTCCTCCGAGATGTAGCGCGGGTCGAGGATCCGTGACGTCGAGGTGAGCGGGTCCACGGCCGGGTAGATGCCGAGCGAGGCGATGTCCCGCGAGAGCTCCGTCGTCGCGTCGAGGTGCGCGAAGGTCGTGGCGGGCGCGGGGTCCGTGTAGTCGTCGGCGGGCACGTAGATCGCCTGCATCGAGGTGATGGAGTGGCCCCGCGTGGAGGTGATGCGCTCCTGCAGCACCCCCATCTCGTCGGCGAGGGTCGGCTGGTAGCCCACCGCGGACGGCATCCGGCCGAGCAGCGTGGAGACCTCGGACCCGGCCTGGGTGAACCGGAAGATGTTGTCGATGAACAGCAGCACGTCCTGCTTCTGGACGTCACGGAAGTACTCCGCCATGGTCAGCGCGGACAGCGCCACCCGCAGCCGGGTGCCCGGCGGCTCGTCCATCTGGCCGAAGACGAGCGCGGTCTGCCCGAGGACACCGGCCTCCTCCATCTCGACCATGAGGTCGTTGCCCTCGCGGGTGCGCTCACCGACACCGGCGAACACCGACACGCCACCGTGGTCGCGGGCGACGCGGGCGATCATCTCCTGGATGAGCACGGTCTTGCCGACGCCGGCCCCGCCGAACAGGCCGATCTTGCCGCCCTGCACGTAGGGGGTGAGCAGGTCGATGACCTTGATACCGGTCTCGAACATCTCGGTCTTGGGCTCGAGCTGGTCGAACGCCGGCGCCGAGCGGTGGATGCCCCAGCGCTCGGTCACCTCGAGCTTCTCGCCCTCCTCGAGGTTGAGGCACTCCCCGGTGACGTTGAAGACCTTGCCGAGGGTCACGTCGCCCACCGGCACGGAGATCGGGCCACCGGTGTCCTGCACCGCCGCCCCCCGGACGAGACCGTCGGTCGGCTGGAGCGAGATGGCGCGCACCATGTTGTCGCCGATGTGCAGCGCGACCTCGAGGTTGACGTTCTTCGTCTCTCCGCCGAGATCGACCTCGGTGGTCAGCAGGTTGTACTGCTCCGGCATCGCGTCGGCGGGGAACTCCACGTCGACGACGGGACCGGTGATCCGCGCGACCCGGCCGAGCCCGCCCTCGCGGGTCTGGGTGTCCTTCGTGGCTGTGGCAGTCATCTGTGTCGTGTCCTTTGCTGGGCGCGGTCTGGGCTAGGCGGATGCGGAGGCGAGCGCGTCGGCGCCGCCGACGATCTCGCTGATCTCCTGGGTGATCTCTGCCTGGCGGGCCTGTTCGGCCAGCCGGGTATAGGTCTTGATGAGCCCGTCGGCGTTGTCGGTGGCCGACTTCATCGCCCGCTGCCGGGCCGCGAGCTCCGACGCGGCGGCCCCCAGCAGGCAGGTGTAGATGCGCGAGACGACGTACTTGGGCAGCAGGTTGTCGAGCACGCGCTCCACGCTCGGCTCGAACTCGTAGAGCGGCAGGACGTCCTTCTCATCGGGCACGTCCTCCCCCTCGACGATCTCGAGGGGCACGAGGCGCAGCACCCGCGGCTCCTGCACGACCATGTTGCGGAACCGGGTGTAGACGACGTGGATCTCGTCGTGACCGCCGTCCTCGTAGTCGCTGAGGAAGTCCTTGACCAGGCGCCCACCGATCTCCCGGGCCATGTCGTAGGTCGGCGAGTCCGAGAACCCGCACCACTCCTCGGCATACTCACGGCGTCGGAACTTGTAGAAGGCGACCGCCTTGCGGCCGACGAGGTACGGCACCACCTCCTTGCCCTCCTCGCGCAGGCGGCGCAGCAGCGCCTCGCTCTCCTTGAGCACCGCGGAGGAGTACGCGCCGGCCAGGCCACGGTCACTGGTGACGACGAGGACACCGGCGCGGCGCACCTCGTCGCGCTCGGTCGTCAGCGGGTGCTCCTCGTTGGAGTAGGTCGCCAGCGCCGACAGGGCCCGGGTGATGGCCACCGTGTAGGGGGTGGACTCCTCGACCCGCTGGCGGGCCTTGATGACCCGGGACGCCGCGATGAGCTCCATCGCCCGGGTGATCTTCTTGATCGCGGTGACGGACCGGATGCGCTGCCGGTAGACCCGGATCTGCGCTCCCATATCGTGCCGCCTCTCTGTGGTTCGGAATTCGTCGGTGCTGCGGGGTGGGGTATGCCGTGCGGCCGGGCTCCGCGGCCGGGCTCCGGGGCCGGACTCCGCGGCCGGACTCCGCGGCCGGCCGCCGGGGCGAGCGTCCCTCAGCGGCGCTGCTTGACGATCTGCTCCTGGTCGATGTCCTCGTCCGGAAGGTCCTCCGGGTCCGCCTCGTGGCCGGCCTCGACCGAGTGCTCCCGGCCGCCGCCCGCGAACTGCTCCTTGAAGGCCTTGATGGCCTCCTCGAGCCCGTTGCGGGTGTCGTCGTCGAACTTCTGCGTCTCGCGGATCGACGCCAGCAGTCCGGACTTCTCCCGGCGCAGGTAGTCGAGGAAGTCCGCCTCGAAGCCGCGCACGTCCCCGACCGCGACCGAGTCGAGCTGGCCGGTGGTGCCGGCCCAGACGCTGACGACCTGCTCCTCGATGGGGAACGGCTTGGACTGGCGCTGCTTGAGCAGCTCGACGAGCCGGGCACCGCGGGCGAGCTGGGCGCGCGAGGCGGGGTCGAGGTCGGAGGCGAACATCGCGAACGCCTCCATGGCGCGGAACTGCGCCAGGTCGAGCTTGAGCCGACCCGCGACCTCCTTCATCGCCTTGATCTGCGCCGCACCACCGACCCGGGACACCGACACGCCGACGTCGACGGCCGGACGGACGTTGGCGTTGAACAGGTCGGCCTGCAGGTAGATCTGCCCGTCGGTGATGGAGATGACGTTCGTCGGGATGTAGGCCGATATGTCGCCGGCCTTGGTCTCGATGATCGGCAGGCCCGTCATCGAACCGGCCCCGAGCTCGTCCGAGAGCTTGGCGCAGCGCTCGAGCAGCCGGCTGTGCAGGTAGAACACGTCACCGGGGTAGGCCTCGCGGCCCGGCGGACGGCGCAGCAGCAGCGACACGGCCCGGTAGGCCTCGGCCTGCTTGGACAGGTCGTCGAAGACGATGAGGACGTGCTTGCCGTCGTACATCCAGTGCTGGCCGATGGCCGAGCCGGTGTACGGCGCGAGGTACTTGAAGCCGGCCGCGTCGGAGGCGGGAGCCGCGACGATGGTGGTGTACTCCAGGGCGCCGGCGGCCTCCAGGGTGCTGCGCACCGACGCGATCGTCGAGCCCTTCTGCCCGATCGCGACGTAGATGCACCGGACCTGCTGCTCCGGGTCGCCCGACTCCCAGTTGCGCTTCTGGTTGATGATCGTGTCGATGGCGATCTGGGACTTGCCGGTCTGCCGGTCGCCGATGATGAGCTGGCGCTGGCCGCGCCCGATCGGAGTCATCGCGTCGACGGCCTTGAGGCCGGTCTGCAGCGGCTGGTGGACCGACTTGCGCTGCACGACCGTGGGGGCCTGCAGCTCCAGCGCCCGGCGGTCGTCGGCCTTGACCTCGCCGAGGCCGTCGATCGGCTGGCCGAGCGGGTTGACGACGCGGCCGAGGAAGGCGTCGCCAACGGGGACCGAGAGGACCTCCCCCGTGCGCTTGACCGGCTGGCCCTCCTCGATGCCCGAGAAGTCGCCGAGGACGACGACACCGATGTCGTGGACGTCGAGGTTGAGGGCGATGCCGAGGGTGCCGTCCTCGAACCGCAGCAGCTCGCTCGCCATCGCCGAGGGCAGCCCCTCCACGTGGGCGATGCCGTCACCGGCGTCGGTGACGCGCCCGACCTCCTCGCGGGAGGCGGCGCCAGGGTCGTAGGACTGGACAAAGCTGTCCAGGGCGTCCCGGATCTCCTCCGGACGGATAGAGAGCTCCGTCATCTGATCTTCTCCTCGGTTGCCGGTCCGCGCTTGGGGCCGGATCTCGTGTGTGCTGGTGCGGGTGCGGTGTCGCGGGTTCAGTTGAGGGTATGCCGGTGGGGCTCAGGAGTCGAAGTGCCTGCGGGCACCCTCGAGCTTGCGCAGGATCGTCCCGTCGACGACCTCGTCGCCGATCTCGATGCGGATACCGCCGACCACCTCGGGGTCGATGACGACGTTGAGGTGCACCGCCTTGCCGTAGATGCCCTCGAGCGCCCGGGAGAGCCGCTCACGCTGCCCCTCGTCGAGGTCGATGACGGAGACAACCGTCGCCGAGAGCTGCTCGCGGCGCCTCGCGGCCACCGCGAGGTAGGTCTCGACGGTGCGGTCGAAGCGCCGTCCGCGGGGTGCGAGGACCGCTTGGTTCGCCAGCCGGAGGGTCTCCGTGCTGACCTTGCCCTCGAGCAGGGCGCCGACGACCTGGGCCTTGGCCTGCGGGTCGCCGGTGCGGTCCGTCAGGGCCTCACGCAGCGCCGCGTTGCCGGCCACGATCCGCTCGAAGCGGAACAGGCCGTCCTCGAGGTCGTCTGCCGTGCCGGCCCGCTCCGATGCCATGACCAACGCCTGGACGGCAAAGCCCTCCACCGCGCCAGCCAGGTCCCGTTCCGCGGCCCACCGCTGGGCTACCAGGGTGGCGAGCAGGTCCGTCGCCGGGGCGCCCACCTTGCCGCCGAACAGCCGCCGGACGAGCTCGCCCTTGGCCGACCCGTCGCGGGACGGGTCAGCCAGCGCCCGGCGCAGCGTGGCGTTGCCGTCGAGGGCGCCGGTGACCCCGAAGAGGTCCTCCGCCAGCGCCCCCGCGTCGACGTCACCGGACAGGGCCTGCTCCAGCGCCTCCTGCCCGGCGACCACGGCGACCCGCGAGGAACCCTGCATCAGCTGTCCGTCCCCGCCTCGGCGTCGCCGGCGGCCTCGAGCGCCGCAGAGTCACCGGCGGAGTCCGACGACCCGCCGACGGCGGCGCCGACCTTCTCCGGCCGGATGTCCCCGGACTCGAGTTCGGAGAGGAAGCGCTCGACGATGCCCTTCTGACGGGTCTCGTCGTGCAGGGACTCGCCGACGATCCGGCTGGCCAGGTCGGTGGAGAGCCGCCCGACCTCGCCCCGGAGCGCGACGATGGCCTGTTGGCGCTCCGCTTCGATCTGCTTCTGCGCCGCGTCGGTGATCCGGGTGGCCTGCTGCTGCGCCTGCTCGCGCATCTCGGCGATGATCGTCGCCCCCTGGGCCTTGGCGTCCTCACGGATCCGCGAGCCCTCCGCCCGGGCCTCCTGCAGCTGCGCGGTGTACTGCTCGAGCGCGGCCTGGGCCTGCGCCTGGGCCTCCTCGGCCCTGCCGATGCCACCCTCGATGGCCTCGGTGCGCTCGGTGTACGCCTTCTCGAGGTTCGGCACGACCTTCTTCTGCACGATGAGGTACAGGACGGCGATGGCGATGATGCCGAAGATCAGCTCACCCCAGTGGGGCAGCACGGGGAGCCGGTCGGCCTCCTCGCTCGCCAGGGTCAGGACCGACGATGCGCCTGCGTAGAGCTGCACGGGAACCTCCTTGTGCCTGGTGCCGGGTGGGTCCGGGTCGAGCGGGTCAGGCGCTCTTGAAGACGAACGCCAGCACGAGGCCGAAGATGGCCAGCGCCTCGGCGAGGGCGAAGCCGAGGATGGCGATGGACTGCAGCTGGCCGCGGGCCTCCGGCTGGCGGGCGACGCCGTTGATGTAGGCGGCGAAGATGAGGCCGATGCCGATGCCGGGGCCGATGGCGGAGAGGCCGTAGCCGATGATGGCGATGTTCCCGCCGATGTTGATGGTCCCGTTCACGATGTCCTCTTTCGTCCTTGGTGTCGGTCGGCACGGCGCCGGCCGGGGGGGCGGTGGTGCGTCAGTGCTCGTCGGCGAGGGAGCCGGCGATGTAGGTGGCTGCGAGCAGGGTGAAGATGTAGGCTTGGAGGAACTCGATGAGGGCCTCGAAGACCGTCATGACGAACGCGAGGACGAAGGAGCCGGCGGCCGCGACCTTCAGCCCCAGGCCACCGCTGCTGAACATGTACTCGCCACCCGTGATGAACAGCAGCAGGAGCAGGTGGCCGGCGAACATGTTGCCGAAGAGCCGCAGTGCGAGCGTCAACGGCCGGGTGACGAAGAAGGTGAAGACCTCGAGGACGAAGATGAACGGGATGATCGGGCGGGGCAGGCCCGCCGGCACCAGCGCCTTGAAGTAGCCGACGACGCCGTGCTTCCTGATGCCGAGGAGGTGGTAGATCACGAAGACGACGAGGGTGAGCGCGATCGGGAAGGCGACCCGCCCCATCGTCGGGAACTGGATCGGCGGGATGATGCCGAACAGGTTGTTGACGAGGATGACGACGAAGAGCGAGAACAGCAGCGGCACGAAGCGCAGGAAGTCCTTGCTGCCGATGATGTCCCGGGCGAGCCCGTTGCGCACGAGGTTGTAGACGCCCTCCGTCATCCATTGGCCCTTGCTGGGCACGACCGCGGCCCGCCGCGTGCTGGTGACGAGCCACACGGCGATCAGCCCGACGGACAGGACGAGGACCACGGACGGGCGGGTCAGGGCGAACGGGCCGTCGCCGAGCAGCGGCTGGTAGAACTCCTGTGGTGTCGGCGCCTGGTAACCGCCGCCGGAGTCGGTCGGTGCCCCGCTCAGCGCGGCCAGCACGTTCAGGCTCACAGGGTCTCCTCGATCTCGGTCTCCTCGACCTCACCGGCCATGACGCTCGACGGCCTCACTTCTGGTGCGTACCGTACCTGAACCAGACAAGGTAGAGCGACATGGCCATCCCACCGAGAATGCCCACCACGACAAGGAATCCGGTGCCCAGCCAGTGGTCCAGCGCGATGCCGGCGCCGCCGAACAGCACCGGCCCGGAGATCAGGTAGGCCACCGCGTTCCACATCGAGGACTCCGCGAGCCGGCGATGGCCGCCGTCCGGGTCCATCTGCGGTGCTCGCCCGTCGCTCATCTGCTCGCCTCACCATCTCAGGGCTGGGTCCCGCCGGGTGCATCGGCGGTGAACACCGGCTTGCGCATCCTCACGAAGGCGAGCACCTGGCTCACCTGCCAGACCAGCGCGACCACGAGGACGGTGACGCCGAAGGAGAACCCGTCGAGCCAGGGCGCCCCCGACAGCGACAGGATGACGACGCCGAGGAAGACCAGCTGGCCGAGGAACACCGCCAGGGCGGCCGCGACGAGCGAGAGCGGGTGCTCGCTGACGATCCGCCTCATGACGAGCAGACCGGGCGCGAAGAAGGCCAGCGCCACCGTGAGGCCGAGGACCGCGGCGCTCCCGCCGGGCGCCTGGCGGGTCGCCCACAGCGCCACGCAGGCCATGGCACCGGCCACGCCGCTCGGCACCAGCGCGCGACGCAGCATCGCCGTGCAGGGCGCGCGCGCCTGCTGGGCCTGGGCGACCGGGGATGGTGGCGTCACTGGGGCCTCTGGGTCGGGTTCGCCGGCGGGTCGCCCGAGCAGGACCAACCGCCCTCCCGGGTCGCAGCGTGTTGCCTGCGCTCTCGTCTGCTTGTGAAAGATATCACAAGCGGTCGCCCGGGCTCCACCTCGGCAGCCAGACGGTCAGGGCCGTGGCCACCGCCACGCACACGAGGATGGCGCCGCCCGCACGCCAGCCGTCGAAGAAGGCGAACGAGACGGTGCCCAGCGCCAGCAGCGCT
>JBPCOG010000207.1:0-5175 GCA_051000455.1 Lapillicoccus sp.
TCCTCCTCGCGAACCTCGACCGCATCGACGCCGCCGCCGCCGAGCGTGGACTGACCGCGACGCTGCACCCCCACGTCGGCACGCTGGTCGAGGACGGCGACGAGGTCGAGCGGGTGCTGGCCGGCAGCGGCATCGGGCTCTGCCTGGACACCGGCCACCTCATCATCGGCGGTGGCGATCCGGTGGCCGTGGCCGTGCACCACCCCGCCCGGGTCGCCCACGTCCACCTCAAGGACGTCGATCTCGCACGCGCTGGCCGGGTCCGGTCCGGGGAGGTCAGCTACACCGATGCCGTCCGCGACGGGATGTACCGCCCGCTCGGTCACGGCGACGTCGACATCGCAGCGATCGTCGGCGCCCTGGAGGGCAGCGGGTATGCCGGGTGGTACGTGCTCGAGCAGGACACCATCCTGCGCGGCGACCCCTGCGCCCCGGGAGGCGGGCAGGAACCGCCGGTGGCGGACGTGCGCACGAGCCTGGACCACTTGCGCGCGCTGGGCGTCCCGGGCGCCGACGGGGGAGGTGTCGGATGACGAACGGGCACCCGGCATACGACCTCATCACGATGGGGCGCACCGGCGTCGACATCTACCCCCTCCAGCACGGGGTCGGCCTCGAGGACGTGCGGACCTTCGAGAAGTTCCTCGGCGGCAGCGCCACCAACGTCGCGGTCGCCGCGGCCCGGCACGGGCGCCGGGTGGCCCTGGTCACCCGCACCGGGGACGACGCCTTCGGCCGCTACGTGCACACGGCACTGACCGGGTTCGGGGTGGACGACGTCTTCGTCTCCGCGGTCGACGGCCCACCGACCCCGGTGACCTTCTGCGAGGTCTTCCCGCCGGACCACTTCCCGCTCTACTTCTACCGCTACCCCACGGCACCGGACCTGCTCATCGAGGCGGACAGCCTCGACCTCGACGCGATCCGGCGGACCCGCATCTTCTGGGCGACGGTGACCGGACTGTGCCAGCAGCCGAGCCGCGACGCCCACTTCGCGGCATGGGAGGCGCGCGGTCGGCGGGAGCACACCGTGCTCGACCTCGACTACCGGCCGATGTTCTGGGCCGACCCCGCGGAGGCGAGCGAGCAGGTGGCCCGCGCCCTCGAGCACGTCACGGCGGCCGTCGGCAACCGTGAGGAGTGCGAGGTCGCGGTCGGTGAGTCGGACCCCCAGCGCGCGGCGGACGCGCTGCTCGACCGGGGGCTCCAGCTCGCCGTCGTCAAGCAGGGACCGAGAGGGGTGCTGGCCGCCACCAGGGAGGAACGCCTCGAGGTGGCGCCGTTCCCCGTCACCGTCATCAACGGTCTCGGCGCGGGCGACGCCTTCGGCGGAGCCCTGTGCCACGGGCTGCTCGCCGGGTGGCCGCTCGCGCGGACGCTGGCGTTCGCCAACGTCGCCGGCGCGATCGTCGCCTCCCGGCTGGAGTGCTCCACCGCGATGCCGACCCAGTCCGAGGTCGAGGCCCTGCTCGTCAGCGGGCCGCAGGAGGCGGGCTGATGAGCGCGCCGGCTGAGGCCCGGCCCGGTCCCTGCCTCACCGCCGGGCAGGTCAGCCACCTGACGCAGACCCGGGCCCGCCACCCCGAGGACATCGACGCGAGGTGGGCGGTGCGCCGCCGCCGGCCGCTGGTGGGCGCGGACGGGCGGCTGCTCATCGTCGCCGCCGACCACCCCGCCCGCGGCGCTCTCGGCGTCCGCAGCGACTCGCAGGCGATGGCGAGCCGCAGCGAGCTGCTCGGGCGCCTCGTCGAGGCCCTCGGCAGACCCGGTGTCGACGGCGTCCTCGGCACCCCGGACATCCTCGAGGACCTGCTGCTGCTGGGGGCGCTGGAGGACATGGTGGTCATCGGCTCGATGAACCGCGGTGGCCTGCAGGGAGCGGTCTTCGAGCTCGACGACCGGTTCACGGCATACCGGGCATGCGACATCGCAGCCCGTGGCCTCGACGGGGGCAAGATGCTCACCCGGGTCGCCCTGGCCGAGCCGGCGACGGTGGCGGTGCTGGAGGCGAGCGCGCTGGCGGTGACCGAGCTCGCGGGGCACGGCCTCATGGCCATGGTCGAGCCGTTCATGTCAGCCAGGGACGGTGGCCGGGTGGTCAACCGGCTCGACCCCGACTCGACGATCCCGTCCATGCACATCGCCGCCGGGCTCGGTGCGAGCAGCGCCCATACCTGGCTCAAGCTGCCGCTCGTCGACGACCTGGAGCGGGTGATGGACGCGACGACGCTGCCGACGCTGCTCCTCGGTGGTGACCCGCAGGGGGACCCGCGGCAGGAGTATGCCGCCTGGGCGCGGGCCTTGGCGCTGCCCGCGGTCCGGGGGCTCGTCGTCGGGCGGGCGCTGCTCTACCCTCCGGACCAGGACGTCGCAGCGGCGGTCGAAATCGCCGCCGCCCTCGTCCACGGCGGAACCGGGTGAGCGCGCCCAGCCAGTGGTTCAAGCCGCTCGGCAGCGCCGGCACCGACGGGTACGACGTGGCCATCGGCGCGCACCTGCCCGGCTGGGAGCACACCGGGCTGCTGGTGGTCACGCTCGCACCGGGTGAGGCCAGGCAGGTCAGCACCGGTCGGGGGGAGTACGTCGTCGTCCCACTGGCGGGCGCCCTGCTGGTCGAGGTGACCGACAGCCTCGGGATGCAGCACCGGGCCGACCTCGCCGGGCGCGAGAGCGTCTTCGCGGGCCCGACGGACGTGGCCTACGTGCCGCCCGGCTCGACCCTGCGGATCACCAGCACGGAGGGGGGCCGGGTCGCGCTGCCCTCGGCCCTGGCCGGCTCGGGGACCCCCCGGCCGTTCCGTCACGTCGGCGCCGGCGAGGTCGAGGTCGAGCTGCGCGGCGCAGGCGAGTGCTCCCGGGAGGTGCGCAACTTCGCCACCCCCGGGGTGCTGGACGCCGAGTCGGTCATCGCGTGCGAGGTGCTCACGCCGGCGGGGAACTGGTCCTCCTACCCCCCGCACAAGCACGACGAGCAGCGCGCGGGGCAGGAGAGCGAGCTCGAAGAGATCTACCACTTCGAGCTGCAGGCAGAGACCCGTGGGGGGCCCACGGGGGGCGCAGCCCCCCGTGCGTTTGGGTACCAGCGCGTCTACGGCACGGCCGAGCGCCCGATCGACATCCTTGCCGAGGTGCGCTCCGGGGACGTCGTGCTCGTCCCGCACGGGTGGCACGGGCCCGCGATGGCACCACCGGGGTACGACATGCACTACCTCAACGTCATGGCCGGTCCGGGCCCGGAGCGCGCCTGGCTCATCTGCGACGACCCGGAGCATGCTTGGGTGAGGCAGCGATGGCAGGACCAGCGCGTCGACGCCAGGCTGCCGTTCGGAGGAGGACAGTGACCGGCACCCTGCGCCTGACCGTGGCCCAGGCCACCGTGAGGTTCCTCGCCGCCCAGCACTCCGAACGCGACGGTCGACGGCAGCGGTTCTTCGCCGGGGCCTTCGGCATCTTCGGCCACGGCAACGTCGCCGGGATCGGGCAGGCGCTGCTCCAGGCCGAGCTCGGGGCGAGCGGCGGACCGCCCTTGCGGTACGTGCTCGCCCGCAACGAGCAGGCCATGGTGCACACGTCTGTCGCCTACGCCCGCGCCAAGGACCGCCTCCAGACCTGGGTCTGCACGGCGAGCGTCGGTCCCGGGTCGACGAACATGCTGACCGGCGCAGCCCTCGCGACGATCAACCGGCTCCCGGTCCTGCTCCTGCCGTCGGGCACCTTCGCCACCCGGTGCGCGTCCCCGGTGCTGCAGGAGCTCGAGCAGCCGTATGCCGGGGACCTCACCGTCAACGACGCCTTCCGCCCGCTCTCACGCTACTTCGACCGGGTGAACCGACCGGAACAGCTGACCTCCGCCCTGCTCGGTGCGATGCGGGTGCTCACCGACCCCGTCGAGACGGGTGCCGTGACGCTCGCGCTGCCGCAGGACGTCCAGGCAGAGGCCTTCGACTGGCCGGTCGAGCTCTTCGGGGAGCGCACCTGGCGCGTCCCCAGGCCCCCGCCGGAGGCCGCCGTCGTCGACGAGGCCGCCGCCGTCATCCGCTCGGCGCGCCGGCCGATGATCGTCGCCGGGGGCGGGGTCCACTACTCCGGCGCCACCGGCGCGCTGCGCGAGCTCTGCGAGGCGACGGGCATCCCCGTCGGGGAGACCCAGGCGGGCAAGGGGGCACTGCCACACGGCCACCCGCAGGCGATGGGCGCCGTGGGGTCGACCGGTACGACGGCCGCCAACGCCCTGGCCCATGAGGCCGACGTCGTCATCGGCGTCGGCACCCGCTACAGCGACTTCACGACGGCGTCGCGCACCGCCTTCCAGGACCACGCGGTGCGGTTCGTCAACATCAACGTCGCCGGGTTCGACGCCGGCAAGCAGTCCGGCCTCCCCGTGGTCGCCGACGCGCGGGAGGCGCTCACCGCTCTCACCGCCGCCCTCGGCGCGTGGTCGGTGGACGCGGCATACCGGCAGCGGCAGGCCGAGCTGTGGCGCGGGTGGGACGCCCGGGTGGACGCGGCCTACGCACCCCCGCGCGAGGTGACCGACGCGCTAGCGGAGGGAGTGCTCACCCAGTCCCAGGTGCTCGGGGCCGTCAACGAGCTGTCCGACCCGCGCGACGTCGTCGTGTGCGCGGCGGGGTCGATGCCCGGGGACCTGCACAAGCTCTGGCGGGTCCGCGACCCCAAGGGCTACCACGTCGAGTACGGGTACTCCTGCATGGGGTACGAGATCGCAGGCGGCATCGGCGTCAGGCTCGCCCAACCTGACCGGGACGTGTTCGTCATGGTCGGGGACGGCTCCTACCTCATGCTCTCCAGCGAGCTGGTCACCGCCGTCCAGGAGCACGTCAAGATCATCGTCGTGCTCGTCGTCAACGACGGCTTCGCGTCCATCGGTGCCCTGTCCGAGTCGCTCGGCTCGCAGCGCTTCGGCACCCAGTACCGGTTCCGCGGCGGCGACGGCCGACTCGACGGCGAGCGTCTCCCCGTCGACCTCGCCGCCAACGCCCGCAGCCTGGGCTGCGAGGTCATCGAGGTCGCATCGCGCGCGGAGCTGGAGACGGCGATCGCCACCGCCAAGGCCGCGTCCGGGCCCGTCGTCATCCACGTGCGCACGGACCCGCTCGTCCACGCGCCCGACAGCGAGTCCTGGTGGGACGTCCCCGTCAGCGAGGTGTCGGAGCT
>JBPCOG010000360.1:0-2286 GCA_051000455.1 Lapillicoccus sp.
GACTACGCGGGCAAGCGCTACCTCGACTTCTCGAGCCAGCTGGTCAACGTCAACATCGGCTACCAGCACCCGAAGCTCGTTGCCGCGATCCAGGAGCAGGTCGGCCGGCTGAGCACCGTCGCACCGAGCTTCGCCAACGACGCGCGCAGCGAGGCGGCCCGGATGATCGCCGAGATCGCCCCGGCGCGGTTGAACTCGGTGTTCTTCACCAACAGCGGCGCCGAGGCGATGGAGAACGCGATCCGCCTCGTCCGGCTGCACACCGGACGGCACAAGCTGCTGGCTGCCTACCGCAGCTACCACGGCGCCACGGCCGGTGCGCTGACCCTCACCGGCGACCCGAGGCGGTGGCCCTCGGAGCCCGGTATGCCGGGCACGGTGCGGTTCTGGGGCCCCTACGCCTACCGCTCGGCCTTCTACAGCGACTCCGAGGAGCAGGAGTGCGAGCGGGCGCTCGCCCACCTGCGCGACGTCATCACGTTCGAGGGTCCGCAGACGGTGGCCGCCATCGTCATGGAGACGGTCGTCGGGACCAACGGCATCCTCGTCCCGCCGGACGGCTACCTCGCCGGTGTCCGAGCGCTGTGCGACGAGTTCGGGATCCTCTACGTCGCCGACGAGGTGATGGCCGCGTTCGGCCGCTGCGGCGAGTGGTTCGCCGTCGACCGGTGGGGCGTGGCCCCGGACCTGATCGTCTTCGCCAAGGGCGTCAATTCCGGCTACATCCCCCTCGGTGGCGTGCTCATCTCCGACGCGGTGGCCCAGACCTTCGAGGAGCGGGTCTACCCCGGCGGCCTGACGTACTCGGGTCACCCGGTGGCGTGCGCCGCCGCGGTCGCCTCCATGCGGATCTTCCGCGAGGAGGGGATCAACGAGCACGCCAGGTGGCTGGGGGAGAGCGTCATCGGGCCCGGGCTCACCGCCCTGGCCGAGCGTCACCCCAGCATCGGCGAGGTCCGGGGGCTCGGTGTGTTCTGGGCGCTCGAGCTCGTCAGGGACCGGGCCACCCGCGAGCCATTGGTGCCGTTCAACGCCAGCGGCCCGGCGGCCGTCCCGATGGCCGAGTTCGCGGCGGCCTGCAAGGAGCGCGGCCTGTGGCCCTTCACCCACTTCAACCGCACCCACGTGGTGCCCCCCTGCACGACGACGGAGGACGAGGTGGGGGAGGGGCTCGCCATCCTCGACGACGCCCTCAAGGTGGCGGACGGGTACTACACCGGCAGCTGACACCCGTGTCGGCCGTGACCGCCGTGCCGCCGGGTTCGGCCGGGTCGCCGGGCGTCAGCCCGGCAGGTCCAGCTCGCCGGTCTCGATGACCCGGTGGGCGATGTCGACGAGCTTGCGGTTGTTCTGCTGGCTGCTGATCCGGAGCAGGTCGAAGGCCTGGTCCCGGTCGAGCTTGTTCGCGTTCATGAGGATGCCGATGGCGGCGCCGATGTCGCGGTTGGTCGCCAGGGCGCGCCGTAGTCCCTCGTTCTCATGACCTCGCCGGGCGCTGGTCAGGGCGACCGCACTGTGGGTGGCCAGCAGGGTGCTGACCAGCTGGTCGCTGTCATCGAACGCGTCGGGCTGGCTGGAGTACATGTTGATCGCCGCGACGGGGCCCTCTTCCTCGAGGACGATCCGGACGCACAGCATGCTCCGGACGCCGGTGTCGGCCGCCGCCCGGGGGCCGAACTCGGGCCACCGCGAGTCGCAGGTCAGGTCCGCGGTGCGGAAGATGTCGTCCTTGACCATCGCGTCGACGCAGGGTCCGCTGTTGAGCTGGTACTGGATGTCGTCGACCCGCAGCGCAAGGTCATCCGTGGCCGCGACGGTCGTGAACGCACCGAGGAGCCCCTTGCTGATGGCCGCACAGTCGGCCCTGGGGACGGCTCGCACCGCACGGCGGGTGATGACGTTCAGCGCGGCGTCCGTGCCGCGGTGCGGCGCCAGGTCACTGCCGAGGTCGGCGAACGCCTGGACGAGCCGGACGGGCAGGTTGTCTGCAGTCTGAAACACGAGGGTGCGCTCCTGACGGCGTCCCCCGCAGCGGCTGCGGCGCAGGCCGGGAAACGTGATGGGTGCGCTGTGCATGCTAGCGCACCTCACTGCCCAGCAGCCCGTGTCGCAGCCACGCCGCGGTGAACCAGCATGGGACAGGGGCGCCGCGCCGGCCCCCCGCCGGCGCCTGCGAGGTGCCGCCGTCGCGCGCCCCCCGCACGATGGGGGCACCCCAGGACCACTATGGGTGGTGCGGGCCGCTGACCAGGTGCTCTTTGGCAGACCCGCTCCCAACGAGCATAG
>JBPCOG010000347.1:0-5743 GCA_051000455.1 Lapillicoccus sp.
CGGCCGGGAGCGGCTCGGTGTCGACCCCCCGGGCCCACCGCAGCCCCCGCGGCGTCACGGCGGGCGGCGGCCAGCCGTGCTCGCGCCAGGCCCTCGCGAACGGCGTGAACACCTGGTATGCCGTTCCGCTCCCGGTTGTCACGTTCCCCGGTCCGACCGCGTATGCCGTGCCAGTCGCGACGAGCGCGCGGCCCTCCGCGGCCAGCGCGGCCCGGACCGCGCCGTCGCGGCGACGCCCGTACGGCGTCGATTCGGCGGTGACGTGGACGGTGTCGGCAGCCGCCTCCCGAGCGACCGCGGGGACCACCCGCCCCGGCGCGCCGCGACGGACGACCAGGCTCCCGGCATACGCCGCGGACAGGGCGTGCAGCGAGGCCGCCAGGCGCTCACGGCGCGCGGGTGCGGCGTTGTCCCACAGCACCGGGTCGATGACGAAGAGCGGCAGGACCGCCCCAGCGGCAGCCTCGTGTGCCGCCACCAGGGCGGGGTGGTCACGCACCCGCAGGTCGCGGCGCAGCCAGAGCACCGAGGTTGCCACGGGTGAGAGGCTATGACGTGTGACGGACCTGATCGACACCACCGAGATGTACCTGCGGACAATCTTCGAGCTCGAGGAGGAAGGGATCGTGCCGCTGCGGGCCCGGATAGCCGAGCGGCTGGGGCACTCTGGTCCCACGGTGTCGCAGACGGTGGCGCGGATGGAGCGCGCCGGGCTGCTGTCCCTCGGCGGGGACCGGCACCTCGAGCTGTCGGAGCTGGGCCGGCTGCGGGCGATGCGGGTGATGCGCAAGCACCGCCTGGCCGAGCGCCTTCTCGTCGACGTCATCGGGCTCGAGTGGGAGTACGCCCACATCGAGGCATGCCGCTGGGAGCACGTGATGAGCGAGCGGGTCGAGCGCAAGATCCTCGGACTGCTCGGCGAGCGCAAGGAGTCGCCCTACGGCAACCCGATCCCCGGCCTGGACGAGCTGGGCGAGCAGGAGCCGAACGAGGCGTTCCGCAGCGGCGTGAAGAACCTCACCGAGCTGGTCCGCGAGGACGGGCCGAGCCTCGTCATGGTGCGCCGCATCGGCGAGCCGGTGCAGGTCGACCACGAGGCGCTGAGCCTGCTGACGACGGCTGGCCTGCTACCCGGCGAACGGGTGGCGATCCAGCGCCGTGATGACCGCATCATCGCCGTCCGTGAGGGGGCTCTGGAGGCCTCCGGCGTGTCCCTGCCCGAGGGGCTCGCCCTGCACGTCTTCGCCGCCGCCATCGCGTGACGCAACCGCCGCCGGGGTGGACACGGCCAGCCGTTGGTCTTCCGCTGACCGTGGCGTGACTTTTGCTACGGGGATGTGTACGTTGTGGGCACCGTCCCTCACGTTGGGCCGGGGTTCCGGCGCGGATCGCCTAGTCCTGTCACCGCATCGGGGCACTCCAGCAACAATCGCTTGACAGGAGCGGGGGAACCATCTGCGGCCGTCGTCAGACGGCCTTGGGGTGAAGTTCTCGACCCGGGACCTGTCCCGGGGAGCGAACCGGGTGAACGACAACCTCCCACCCGAACCCGACAGCTCACCTCGTAGGCGTCTGGAGAGGTCAGTTACTGTGGCTCGTACCGCCGCGGGACGCCATCGCGCGCCCGGCTTCAACCCCGTCAACGAACTCGCGCTCATCGCAGCCCGCTCATCGCAGCCCGCCCTCAAGGCGTCTGCGGTGGCCGTCGCCTCAGCCGGTCTCGTCGCCTCGTTCGCGATCCCCGCCTCCGCCGCCACGCTCACCGGGGACGGCACCCCGCTCCAGGACCCTGCGGGGACGTCGGAGGCCTTCGCGGTCGTCGCCCCTTCTGCCGACCTGGCGTCCAGTCCGGACGTCTTCGGGGTCAGCGGCTTCACCGCGCCCCCGGTCGCGGATGTCCCCGCCGCCCCGGTCACGGATGTCCCCGCGGGCCCGGCAGCGGCCGAGGGCGCACCCGCTGCGGTCCCGGTGGTCCCTGTGGTCCCGGTGGTCCCGGCTGCGCCCGCTGCTGCCCCGCCCGCGCCGACGGTCGTCCCGGCTCCGCGAGTGGTCAACGCCGCCCCTGCGCCCGTTCGCGCACCCGCAGCTGCCCTCGTCCGGGCTCCGGCGGCAGATCCCGCCCCGGCGCCGCCGGCTCCTGCTCCCGTTCGAGTCGTGGCACCCGCTGTGGCGCCGGCCCCCGTTCGGGTCGTGGCACCCGCTGCCGCGCCTGTTCCCCTTCGTGCGCCGGCCCCGGCCCCGGCCCCGGCTCCTGCCCCCGCCCCGCCGGCCCCGACAGGCGGCATCATCGGCATCGCCGCCGGCCTGACCGGTATCCCGTACCGCTACGGGGGCACCACCCCCTCGGGGTTCGACTGCTCCGGCTTCACCGGCTACGTCTACGCCAGGGCCGGGATCTCGATCCCCCGTACCGCGGAAGCACAGCGGCAGGCCTCGACAAAGGTCACCAACCCGGTTCCCGGGGACCTGATCTTCGTCGGCTACCCGGCCACCCATGTCGGCATCTACGCCGGTGGTGGCAAGCTGTACGACTCCCAGCGCACCGGCACGTTCTCCGGTCTCCACGTGATCTGGACGTCCAAGAACGTCAGCTACGGTCGCTTCTGAGGGACTCAGGGGTGGCAGCCCCCGCCCGAGTGTCGAGGGGCAGCAGTGGCCCTTCACCCATCGGGTGAGGGGCCACCCGGCGTCATGGGCGTCACGGTGACAGAATCAGCGGATGACCCCCCTCCTGCGCCGTCCGGCGATCGTCCTCGACGTGTGGAGCGACGTGGTGTGCTCGTGGTGCTACATCGCCAAGCACCGGCTGCACCAGGCGGTGCTCGCCTGGGAGAGGCCCCAGGAGGTCGAGATCCGGCACCGGGCGTTCGAGACCGACACAGGCCTCCAGCCCGGTGAGCGGGTGCCCGTCGCGGACCCCCTCGGGCGCAAGCCCGGCGGCGGCGTCGAGGGCGGACGGCGAATGACCGACGAGGTCACGGCGGCGGCCCGTGAGGACGGGCTGACGCTGAACTTGGACACCGCCGTCGCGGCGCGCAGCTTCGACGCGCACCGCCTCGTCGCCCTGGCCCGCGAGATGGGGGGACCGGGCCTGGAGCAGGCGGCCCTGGAGCGGATGTTCTCCGCCCACCTGATCGAGGGGCTGGCGATCGACGACCACGGGGTGCTGCAGCGGATCTCCGCCGAGGCGGGGATGGATGAGCGCCGGGTGGCGGCGGTCCTTGCCGCCGAGTCGTACGGCGAGAAGGTCCGGGCAGACGAGGCAGAGGCCCAGCGCCTCGGGATCACCCGCGTCCCGTTCGTCCGTGCCGGTGCCGACATCGCCGTCGCCGGAGCGCAGTCCGTCGAGGCCTACCTCGAGATGTTCCGTCGCGTCCGCCGGGGCCTGGGGAGGAGACGGGCTGCCGAGCCCACCTGATCTCCGAACCGTCGCGGGATAGGAAGAGTCCAGTGCCATCAGTGTGCGGTCCGAGCCGTTGCGCCTCCCGTCCCTGAGCTTCGTCACCGCGCTGGCGCGGTCCGAGCGAGCACGACACGCCCTGACGACCAACGCCTTGTCCAGCCTGGGGAACTTTGGCCTGACGTTTGCCATCGTGCGGTCCGCCGACCTGACAACCGTTGGCAAGTTCGCGCTGGCCTTCGCCATCTATGCCTTCGCCACCGCGATCGCCAAGGCCGGGATCACCGAGTCGGTCCTGAGCGCCATCCGCGGCGTGCGCCGGAGAGAAGACGCGGCCCACGAGGTCTCTCTGGTCGGTCTGGTCCTCGGGAGCGCCATCGTTGTGGGGGGACTGCTCGCCGGTTCGCCATTCATCATCCTCACCGGCGTCGCGATGCATGGCATCCTGGTGTACGACTTCATCAAGGTGACGCACATGGCACTGCTCGAGTCCCGGGTGGCGCTGCGCCAGGAGCTGGCCTGGACCGGCCTCACGTTCGCTGGCGTGGCTGCCGCGGTCACGGGAGTCATTGACGTCGTCGCTCTCTACGGCGTCTGGGCGGTGTCGTGTGCGGTGATCGGCTACACCAGCGCGGGCGTTCTGGGGATCGGTATCCTTCCCCGTTGGCCGAGCAGCGGCATGGAGACGAAGCTCACCGGGCTGTATGCCCTGGATCAGGTCATCGGCCCGGGCGCGATCCTGCTGACGACATACCTCCTGGCCGGGTTGTCCGGTCTGGCAGTGGTGGGGGCATTGCGGGCAGCGGCGGCCTTTTTCAGTCCACTCACGATCGTCAGCACGACCGGTCACAGTCTCGGGATCCCGCTGCTCTCCCGGGCGCGTGAGCTCGGCCCGCGCCATGAGCTGCGGAGCGCAGTGCAGATCGCCGGGGTCCAGATCGCCGTCCTGGGCCCCCTTGCTCTCCTCATCACTGCCCTTCCGCTCTCGTTCCTCACACTGGTCGTCGGGGCGAATGCCGCTCCGGTCAGAATGCTCCTCCTCCCACTGGCGATCGACGCGATACTGAACGTCGCATCCACTGTGGCGCTGTCCGGACACCGGGCCGAGCGGGCCGGACTTCGGACGGTGCTGGTGTTCGCGGTCACCGCTCCCATCCGACTCGTCATCATCCTGACCGGAGCGCACTATGCTGGCGCACTGGGCGCCGCATGGGCCACTGCCCTGACCGCACTGATCGGCATGCTGGCGATGTGGTGGAGCTATCGCAACGTGGTGATGCGCAATGCGGCAGCACAAAGCTAGCCCTGGAAGGACGACGCGTTGCCGCCGGTCAGCCCCCACCCGAAGGTTGAGGCTTTTGCCTACTACCTGCCGCAGTTCTATCCCGTCGCCCTCAACTCGCGCTGGTGGGGCGAGGGGTACACCGAATGGAATGCTGTCGTCAAGGCGCAGCGAGGCAGTCGGTCTCCGAGAGGCACGACTCTCACGCCAGGGGAGCTGGGGTTCTACGACCTGAGGTCGGCCGACACCAGACGGCGCCAGGCGGAGCTGGCGCGGGCGGGCGGACTGTCGGCGTTCTGCATCTATCACTACCGTTCTGCCGGGGAACGCATGATTCCCGACGTCGTCGACGCGATCCTGGATGACGGAGAGCCAGACTTCCCGTTCTTCCTCTGCTGGGCCAACCACGACTGGACTCTCGCATGGCAAGGGCGCCCGGACGTGGTCATCTGGAAGCAGGAGTATGACGAGGACCGCGTCGACGACCACTTCCGGTGGTGGCTCGAGGCTTTCAAGGACCGGCGTTACTACAAGATTGGCAGCGCCCCGGTGATGGCGATCTTCCACCCCGAGGAGATCCCATCGAGTGCGGAGGTGCTAGGTCGCTGGCGCGAACTCGCCCGCCAAGCGGGGTATTCCGGGCTCGTCATCCTTGGGGTAGCGCCCGTCGTATCGCCCCGCCCGCCGTCCGAGGTCGGTGTCGACGCGTGGATCCAGGGTTTCAACGCCGCCCTCGCGACCACGTCGCCCTGGCAACGCGCGCTGCCTGAGCTGAGGACCCCTGGACGGATCTGGCGCTTCCTTCGCTACCGCGACTCTCACTTCGCCGGCGACCGGTTGGCTGCCCTGTTGAGACGGGCTCGGTCCACCTCAGGTACGGCCCTGATCCCGTTGGCCGTCTCCTCGTGGAACAACGTCGGGCGGAGGCACCGAAGAGCGTGGTACTTCGCACCAGCCCCGCGGGAGTTCGAGGACTCACTGCGCGACGCGTGCGCCGACGCTCCGGTGGTCCATTCACCGGATGGTGAGCGGAGACTCGTCGCGATCAACGCCTGGAACGA
>JBPCOG010000333.1:0-1868 GCA_051000455.1 Lapillicoccus sp.
GACGACGCCGGTCCGGGTGGTCGCCACCGCGGAGGAGTGCTTCGACGGTGCCGACGTGCTCGTCGAGGCGTCCCGGCTGACCGAGCCCACCCACCTGCTGCGCACCGGCGTCGTCTCCCCGGGTGCATTCGTGGTGCCCTACGGGACGGTGAGCGCCGTCGAGCTGGACCTGCTCGACGTCATCGACAAGGTCGTCGTCGACGACTGGCGGGAGGCGCAGGCGGGCCGGTTCGGTGCGCTGCGGCAGCATGTCGACACCGGCCGGCTCTCCCCCGAGACCCTGCACGCCCAGCTGGGGGAGGTCGTCGCCGGCCTCCGACCGGGCCGGGAGAGCGCAGCGGAGCGGATCCTGCTGTGGCACCGCGGGCTGTCCATCCTCGACGTCGCCGTCGCGCACCTCATCCTGCGCCGGGCAGAGGCGGCCGAGGTCGGTACGATGCTCCGGTACCGCTGAGGTGGTGTCCTCCCCGGTCGACCCAGCCGGCGCAGCCGGTGCAGCCGGTGCAGCCGGTGCAGCTCGCCCCGCCTCCCCGGTCTCCCCAGCGTCCCCGGACACGACCCGAAGCGGCGGCGCTGCGCGGGTGGCGAACGAGGTGCTCGTCACCGAGGCATCAGCCCTGGACCGGGGCGCCGTCCGCGCCATCGCCCGGGGCAGCACCGTCGTGCTGGGCCCGGCACTGCTCGAGGCGACCGCGTTACGCAGGGCGCAGGTGCTGTCCACGTTGGCCGGTGGCGACGCCGTGTACGGCGTCAACACGGGGATGGGCGCGCAGAGCAACGTGCGGCTCACCGCTGACGAGCAGGCCCGGCACCAGAGGAACCTCTTCCTGGCACGGGCGGTGGGCGGGCCTCCGTGGCTGGACGACGCGGAGGCCAGGGCGGTCCTCGCCGTGCGGCTGCGGATGTTCCTGTCCGGTGATGCCGGCGTCTCGGCTGACCTGTGTGTCCGGATCGCAGAGCTGCTGGCGGCGGGAGTCCACCCTGCCGTCCCGAGGACCGGTTCCGGCTCCTCCGGCGAGATCATCCCGCTGGCCCACGCGTTCGGCGTCGTCGTCGGCATCGGGCAGGTCCTGGCGTCGCCAGGTGCCTCGGACCCGTCAGCCACCGTCGCGGCCCCGGACGCGCTGGCGGCGGCGGGGCTCGCCCCCTTCGTCCTGGGACCCAAGGAGGGCATCGCGCTGCTTGCGGGGGTCCCCGGTGTCACCGCGCTCGCTGCTCTCCGGGCCGCGGAGGTCAAGGAGTGCGCCGACCAGCTGCTCGCGGTGGCGGCCCTGTCAACCGTGGCGATCAGGTCCAACCGCGACCCGTACCTCGCCGTCACGGCTCGAGGTGACGCCGCGCTGGCAGACGTACTGCAGCACTTCCGCGCGCTCGTCGGGGCGGAGCCCGCTCCCCGCAGCCTCCAGGCGCCGACCTCATTCCGGGTCATCGGACCCGTGCTGGCCCATCTCAGCCGGTCCGTGAGTGCCCTGGAGGCGGCCGTCGACCGGAGCCTGGCCGCGATGACCGACTCCCCGGCCTACTCCGAAGGGCGGTTCCTCGGCACCGCCGGCTTCCACGGCCTCGACCTCGCGGCCCACCTCGACCTCGTCACCGCGGCGCTGGTCCATGCCGCCGAGGTGTCAGCCGCACGTCTGCACCGGCTGCTCGACCCTGGCGTCACCGGCATACCGGCGCAGCTGGCACAGCACCCGGGTCCGGACGCGGGGCTGGTGGCGGTGCACAAGCGCGCTGCCGCCGCGGTGCACGCGATGGTCAGGAACGCCGCGCCGTCCTACCTGGGGACCATCGAGACCTCGCAGGGGCAGGAGGACGTGCAGACCTTCGGCTGGGAGGCGGCGGAGTCCCTGCGCGCGACCGTGGCCGCC
>JBPCOG010000407.1:0-5334 GCA_051000455.1 Lapillicoccus sp.
GGGGGCACTCAGCAGATGTCGAGGAACGAGCGCAGCACCCGGGTGCCGAACCTCAGCGACTCGACCGGCACCCGCTCGTCGATGCCGTGGAACATCGGGGCGAAGTCGAGGTCGGCGGGCAGACGCAGCGGCGCGAACCCGTACCCGGTGATGCCGAGGGACTTCAGCGCCTTGTTGTCCGTGCCGCCGGACAGGCAGTAGGGCAGCACGGACGCTCCCGGGTCCTCGCTGAGCAGGGAGCGCTTCATGGCCTCGACGAGGTCCCCCGAGAACGGCGCGTCGAGGGCGATGTCGCGGTGGACGACCTCGACCTCGACATGCTCCCCGGCGAGCTCGCGGACCGTCGCCATCAGCTCCTCCTCGTGGCCGGGCAGGAACCGGCAGTCGAGGGACGCAGACGCCCCCTGCGGGATCACGTTGTGCTTGTACCCGGCGTCCAGCATGGAGAAGTTGGCGGTGTCGCGCAGCGTCCCGCGGACGAAGCCCTGCGCGCCTCCCAGGTGCGCGAGCAGCCCGGAGAGGTCGTCATCGGCATACGGGGCACCGGTCAGGGTGCTGAGACCCTCGAGCAGGTCGCGCACGGAGGGGATCAGCTCGAGGGGCCAGTCGTGGTCGTTGATGCGGACGATCGCCTCGGCGAGGCGCACGACGGCGTTCTCGTCGTTGGGCACCGACCCGTGGCCGGCGCGGCCGTGCGCATGCAGCCGGAGCCAGGCGATGCCCTTCTCGGCCGTCTGCAGCAGGTAGGCGCGAGTGGGCTGCCCGGTCGCGACCGACGGGACGGTGACGCTGTAGCCGCCGACCTCGCTGATCGCCTCGGTGACGCCCTCGAAGTACTCCGGCGCGTTGTCGACGACCCAGTGGCTCCCGAACAGGCCGCCTGCCTCCTCGTCCGCGAAGAAGGCGAAGGTGGTGGTGCGTGCCGGCTTGCTCCCGGTCCGGGCAAGGTCGCGGATGGTGGCGAGGATCATCGCGTCCATGTCCTTCATGTCGACCGCGCCGCGGCCCCAGATGCAGCCATCGCGCTCCTCCGCCGCGAACGGGTCGACCTGCCAGTCGGCGGCGTTGGCGGGCACGACGTCGAGGTGGCCGTGGACCGCCAGGCCCGGCCGCGACGGGTCGGTGCCCTCCAGGCGGACGATGACGCTGGCGCGGCCGGGGGCGCTCTCGACGATGACCGGATCGAGGCCCACCTCGGTCAGCAGGGTCATGACGTACTCGGCGGACTTGCGCTCACCTGGGCCGGACCCGTCCCCGAAGTTCGACGAGTCGATCCTGATCAGCTCCGAGCAGATGCGGGCGACCTCGTCCTCGGGCGCGGTGGTCGCAGGGGTCTGGGCGTCGTCCGGCATGCACCCACCCTAGGGCGCCGGGCCCCGCCCGACCCGGCCACGGGGGATCCAATCCGCCGCCCGGACCGCGACGAACCACTGTCGAGGCCCCCAGCCGCGCCGCCGCCGCTCCCCCCTCCCCCCGGTGGGTCGGGCGGCGGCGCCGCTGTCCTCCCCTGGGCCCGCCCCCAGCGGCTCCCGCGGCCCCCTCAGCCGGTACGGCACACTACCGACATGGCCACCGAGCATCGGGAGCGCGAGGACAAGTACGACGTCGGCGCCGGGTTCGTCCTGCCCGACCTCGGGGATCTGGTCGCGCCCGGCGGCCGCGTCCAGCGGGTGCAGCTCGACCTCGAGAGCCTCTACTTCGACACGTCCGCGCACGACCTGCTGCGCCACAAGGTGACGCTGCGGCGCCGCAGCGGCGCCGGTGAGGGTGACACCGGCTGGCAGCTGAAGGTCCCCGCCGGGGCGGCCCGCACCGAGCTGCGCCTGGGGCCCACGACCGACAGCGTGGTGCCGCGGGAGCTGCGAGATCTGACCACCGGCATTCGCGGTGCCCGGTCGCTGAAACGGGTGGGGACGCTGCGCACCTCGAGGTCCGCCCTCCGGTTCCTCGACGAGGACGGGGGGCTGGTCGTCGAGGTCGTCGACGACCGGGTGCAGGCCACCGCCGGCGGAGGCGACGAAGGAGCGACGACCGGCTGGCGCGAGGTCGAGGTCGAGCTCGGCACCGGCGACGAGGCCCTGTTGGCACAGATCGGGAGCCGTCTCCGTGGTGCCGGGGCCACCCCCTCACCTGCCGCATCCAAGATCGCGCGGGCGCTGGGACTCCCGGAGACCGCCGACGGGGCGCCCCGGGACGCCCCCGCCCGCAGCGTCGTCGCGGACGACCTCGCCAGGCTGCACTCGGCGATCCTGCTCGGCGACCTCGCGCTGCGCCGCGACGCAGGTGACGTGCATCCCGGCGAGGAGGCGGTCCGGCGGCTGCGCGACGTGCTCGGCGAGTCCGCGGGGCTCTTCGACCCGGTCCGGCTCGCTGCCCTCGCCGACGGGCTTGCCTGGTATGCCGGACTGCTGGCCTCGGCCCGCGACCCGCGGGTGCCAGCGGGCCGGCCAGCCCTGCTGCGGGCGATGGGTAGCCGCCGCTACCTCGCTCTCCTCGACGAGATCGCCGGCTGGGTCGAGTCACCTCCGTTGGCCCGCGCAGCAGGCACCGCCGGTCCGCGGCTGTCGTCACTGCCGACACCGACGCCAACCCGCTGAGGCTCGCCCTGCGCCAGCGAGGTCCGATCGGCCCCGTCCCCGGTTACTGGCTCGGCACGAGGATGAAGCGGAGTCATCGGAGCGGCAACGGCGGCTGGACCCACCACGGGCGAGCGTCGTGTTCCACCCGCAGCACCCACTTGACCCAGTGGTACCCCCGGCGTCCCGGGACGACCAGGCGCAGCGGCGCTCCGTGCCCTGTCGAGAGCGGAAGCCCGTCGACGCTCGTCGCGAGGAGCAGCTCGTCGGTCAGCGGCAGCCTCCGCAGGTATCCGGTGGCGCTGGTGACCTGCACACTGCCCGTCGCGCCGGGCGGCAGCAACCGGGCGAGCCGGACCCCCGACCACTCCTGGCGGGACCACCACCCACCGGTGCAGTCGAGTACGACCGACGCCCGGTCGTCCCAGCTGCCCAGGTCGGCGAGGGTGAAACCGCGCGACGAGCCACCAGAGACGACGGTCAGCCGCCAGGTGCGCGCGTCCAGCTCCGGCACCGGGTCGAACAGCCAGGAGGTCACCGGCATACCCGCCGGGTTGCCGGACGCCAGCTCGTAGGACCCGGTGAGCCGTCGGGAGCCAGCCGGCGCGACCAGCGCCCCCGCGCCCTGCAGGCCGACCCCGAGGCCGCCCGCCGCCACGGTGAGCAGACCGGAGTTGAGCAGCGAGCGCCGGGACAGGTCCACCCTGCGCGCCCGGGTGCGCCGGCGCCGGGCGTGGGCCACGACCAGCACGAGAGCGAGCAGCCCCGCGCCGACGTGCAGCGCCAGGGTGCTGACGGCCCGGTCCCCGAGGATGACACCGAGGACGTGGGCGACCCCGGTCAGCAGGGCGAGCATCACCGCGACCGACAGCACGGTCGAGGTGACGCGGCCCGGTCGCGAGCGCCGCAGCCCACGCCGCACGATGACCGACTTCCACGGCAGCAGCAGCAGGATCGCGAGACCCACGGCGCCGTGCAGCAGCGCCACCGGCCACAGGGGGTCACTGCCCACGAGGAACATCAGCCCGCCGGACAGCGCTGCGATGGGCACGAGCCCCAGCAGCGCGATGTTGGTCCGACGGCCCGCCATACCGTTCACCGTAGGCCCTGGATCGGCGGACCGGCTGCTCTGCCATGAGGGACGGCCCACCCCCCCGGCACCGGCACCGCTCTGAGCCTTGACGCCCACCCGCGGCAGCCGTACCTTGTCCTTCTTCTCGCGAAAGGCAGTTCCATCACATGGACCAGCGCAGACCGAAGGCGCCCGTCGCGCCGCGCTGAGTCCGCTGTCGGTGCGCATCGGCCCCTGCAGCTCGCCAACCCCGTCATGCCGGCATCCGGTTGCTTCGAGCCCGAGCTCGGGACGCTGATCCCCCTCGAGAGGCTCGGGGCGCTGGTGACCATGCTCGACGCGGTGGGGATGCCGAGCATGGGCACGGACGGGTCCACCGACGGTCTGCTTCGGGGCTATCTCGAGCCAGGGCCGGCTGAGCATGGGAGGTCCAGATGAGCGCCAGCACCCCTGACCAGGTCCGTGATGTCCTGCCCGGGACGGAGAGGCCGGACAGGTACGCATGGAAGACCATCTGGGCCTCGGCCGCCGGCTACGCGATGGACGGGTTCGACCTGCTCATCCTCGGCTTCGCCCTGACGGCGATCAGCGCCACCTTCGCCCTGCGGCCCGACCAGGCGGGGTCGCTGGCCACGATCACCCTCGTCGGCGCCGTGCTCGGGGGGTTCGTCGGCGGTGTCCTCAGTGACTACGTCGGGCGTGTGAAGGTGCTGACCTACTCGATCCTCGTCTTCGCGTTGTTCACCGCGCTCACCGGTCTCGCCCCCAACTTCGCGCTGCTGACGGTCTTCCGCTTCATCGCCGGGGTCGGCCTGGGCGCCGAGTTCGGTGTCGGCATGACCCTCGCGGCAGAGGCCTGGCCGGCCAGGATGCGTGCCCGGGCGACGTCCTACGTTGCGCTCGGCTGGCAGTTCGGGGTGCTCCTGGCAGCCTTCGTCTCTGCGTGGGCGATCCCGGCCATCGGCTGGCGCGGCTTGTTCCTCCTTGGCGCGATCCCCGCCGTCATGGCGTTCTTCGTGCGGCGCCACGTCGACGAGCCGCCGATCTTCGCGGCGCGCAAGGGCGGGGCTGGGGGACGGTTCCCGTTGTGGCTGCTGTTCGCGGACGCCCGCACGACGAAGTCCAGCATCGGGATGCTCGTGCTCACCTCGGTGCAGAACTTCGGCTACTACGGCCTCATCATCTGGCTGCCGAGCTTCCTGGCCCAGCGCTACGGGTTCGGCCTGACCAAGACCGCCGTGTGGACGGGGGTCACCATCCTCGGCATGGCGTTCGGCATCTTCGCCTTCGGGTTGCTGGCCGACAGGTACGGGCGCCGACCCCTGTTGCTGATCTTCCAGGCGGGTGCCGCCGTGTCGGTGCTGGCCTACAGCCAGATCGGCTCCGAGGTGGGTCTGCTGGTCGGGGGCGCCATCATGGGCATCTTCGTCAACGGCATGCTCGGCGGCTACGGGGCCCTCATGGCCGAGCTGTTCCCGACCGCCGCGCGAGCGACGGCGCAGAACGTGCTGTTCAACCTCGGCCGCGGGGTGGGCGGCTTCGCGCCGCTCGTCGTCGGGCTGCTCGCAGCGGCATACTCCTTCCAGCTGGCCATCGGCCTGCTCGCGATCATCTACGTCATCGACATCGTCGCCACCCTGCTGCTGATACCAGAGCGTCGTGGGATGGAGCTCGAGTGAGGGGGCA
>JBPCOG010000212.1:0-1594 GCA_051000455.1 Lapillicoccus sp.
GGATGAGTCGGTCGATACGCCGGGTTCTGTCCCCGGTCGCCGTTGCCGGCGGCCGGGTGACGGTCATCCATCTCGGGTACGCGTTGCCGCGCACCTCCAGCGCTCTACCCGCATACTCGGGCGGGCCGCCCTCGAACGCATGCTGTCTGAGCTTGCTCCAGGTGGGGTTTACCGAGCCGCTCCAGTCACCTGGAGCGCTGGTGGTCTCTTACACCACCGTTTCACCCTTACCGCGAGGCGCCGGCCGAGACCGGCACCGCACGGCGGTCTGTTCTCTGTGGCACTGTCCCGCGGATCACTCCGGGTGGCTGTTGGCCACCACCTTGCCCTTCGGAGCCCGGACGTTCCTCGGCGGTGTCGCCGGGCAGCACCCGACGAAACCGACGCGACCGCCTGACCGACTCATCCACAGGTCAGCATAAGCCCCGGGTATGCCGGGGAGCTCACCGTCCGGCCGCACGGCAGCGTCAGCCGGGCACGACCTGGAGGGACATCGTCCCCGCGCCGACGTCCACGCCGGTGACCGTGACCCGGACCTCGTCCCCCGCCCGGGCGTGGCCGGCCGCCTGCGCGACGATCGCCGGGTCGAACAGCTGCACGACCGGCATACCGCCGTCGTTGAGGTCGACCACTGAGCCCGCGAAGGTCTGCCCCACCCGGGAGGCCATGGCGGCAGCCTCGGCGGCGTCGGTGCACGCCCGGTCGACGGCTGAGGCCCTCCGGTCGGAGTCCACCATGATGGCGGGCAGTGAGGTCAGGGCCTGCCTGACCCAGGTCGGCACGTCGGCCCCGCTGGAGAGCGACTCGCAGATGACCAGCCCGAAACGGTCGACGAGGCGACGAAGCGGCGCGGTCACGTGGGCGTAGGGCGCCGCGACCGCCGCGTGCAGCGTGACCTCGGGGACCGCCCCCTCGAAGGGCGTGTACCCCGCACCGCGGAAG
Organism: Lapillicoccus sp.; assembly: GCA_051000455.1. GTDB lineage: Bacteria > Actinomycetota > Actinomycetes > Actinomycetales > Dermatophilaceae > JBPCOG01. The sequence continues at coordinate 943 of JBPCOG010000212.1, forward strand.
AGGGCGGTCGCCTCGTGGATCAGCGCGAGGTGCTTGGGGTTGGTGCGGTCGAGGGAGCGCAGGAAGTCGCCGTAGAGCGCCTCCGCGGGCCAGGTGACCCCCAGCGCGCGGGCCTGGCGGCGGAACCGGTTGACGGCACCGTGGTCGGGCGGCGGCATGGTGCGCAGGATCCCGACCTGCCCGTGCAGCATCATCTCGGCCGCCGCCATGCCGGTCATGAGGGAGATCTGGGCGTTCCAGTCCTCGGCGTCGAGAGCCGGCCGGAAGGCGAGCACAAAGTTCCCGTGCCCGTCGTCGGTGACCTCCTGCTCTGGCATCGGCAGGCTGGCCCCCCCACGGGCCCGTTCGAGCTCGATCCGCTTCGTGCCGATCTCCTTCAGCAGCACCAGTCTCTCGTCGTCGGTGCCACCGTCGATCGCCTGCTGCACCCCGGCGTAGTCCAGCCGGTCCCGGCTGCGCACCATCGCGCGGTAGACCTCGACCCCGGTCTCGTCGCCCTCGCTGTTGAGCCTCATGTCCCACACGAAGGCGGGACGGGTCTCGCCCGGGAGCAGGCTCGCGGCACCGTCACTGAGAACCGGCGGATGGAGCGGCACCCGCAGGTCCGGGCAGTAGATCGTCTGGCCACGCCGGCGGCTCTCCGCGTCGAGCG
>JBPCOG010000246.1:0-2735 GCA_051000455.1 Lapillicoccus sp.
CACCTGCGCTCCAGCGCGCCCAAGAAGGCCCGCTGGACCACCGCCGAGAAGGCCGCCAGGAAGAAGCCGCATCGCGGCCAGCCTGCCTCGCGCCCCTCCCACGGTCCTGCCGCCGGCACCCAGCGCCCGTATGCCGACCGGGCACGTCGCGAGGACCGCGGGCCCGAGCGCGTGGCTGGTCGTGCGCGCCGGGAGGACCGCACGTCCGAGCTGCTGGGCCAGCGCCGCGCCGCCGGTCCGCCGCGCGAGGACCGTCCGGTCCGCCCGTCGAGCGGGCGACCAGCTGAGCAGTCCCCGCGCCCTGAGCGCGCCGCTCGCCCGGCCCGCGCCGCTGGCCCGGTTCGCGGGGAGCGCCCGGTCCGCGCGGAGCGGCATCCTGGCGCCGAGCGAGCCCCGCACGTAGGCGGGCGACCGCTGCGTGACGGCGCCGGGCGGGACGGGCGCGAGGAGCGTCCCCGCCGCGGGTCCCAGCGCGACGACCGCGGCAACCGTCCGGAGCACCGCTCATGGGATCCGCCGCAGCGCACGGGCCGGGATGCCGAGGAGGAACGGCTCGAGGCCGACGCCTGGACCAGGTCGACGCGCACGCCGCTCAGCGCCGGTCCCGTCGACGTGGCCGCCGACAACGGGTTCGCCGCCCTCGGGCTGCCGGACCGGATCGTCGAGCGTCTCGCACGCGACGGGATCACCACGCCGTTCCCGATCCAGTCCGCGACCATACCGGACGCGCTGGCCGGCAGGGACGTCCTCGGGCGCGGGCAGACCGGCTCCGGGAAGACGCTCGCGTTCGGGCTGCCGACACTGGCGCGACTGCTGGCGAACGGCCCCCACTCGGCCCCCCGTCGCCCGCGCGCCATCGTCCTCGTCCCCACGCGTGAGCTGGCGATGCAGGTCTCGGACGCGCTCGAGCCCCTCGTGCACGTCCTCGGGCTCAAGCACAAGCTCGTCGCGGGAGGGCTGTCGTACACCACCCAGGTCAACGCCCTCAACCGCGGTGTGGACCTGCTCATCGCCACGCCCGGCCGCATGAACGACCTGCTCGAGCGGGGCGCGGTCGAGCTCGGGGACATCCAGGTCGCCATCCTCGACGAGGCCGACCACATGGCCGACATGGGCTTCCTCCCGGAGATCACGACGATCCTCGACCGGATTCCCCCGGGCGGGCAGCGGCTGCTGTTCTCCGCGACCCTGGACAAGGGCGTCGACACCCTCGTCGGGCGCTACCTCACCGACGCGGTCACCCACTCGACCCATGATGCCAAGGCCTCGGTGACGACGATGGAGCACCACCTCATGCTCGTCGACCCGATGCACAAGAAGGTCATCACCGCCGAGGTCGCCAACCGGGAGGGCCGCACGCTCGTGTTCGTGCGCACCAAGCTCGGGGCCGACCGAGTCGCCCAGCAGCTGCGCGAGCAGGGAGTGCTGGCCGCAGCCCTACACGGGGGGCTCAACCAGGGCGCCCGCAACCGGGTCCTCGGTGCGTTCCGAGACGGCACGCTGCCGGTCCTCGTCGCCACCGATGTCGCAGCCCGCGGGATCCACGTGGACGACATCTCGGTCGTCCTGCAGGTGGACCCGCCGGCGGACCACAAGGACTACCTGCACCGCTCGGGGCGCACGGCTCGCGCCGGCGAGCAGGGCAAGGTCGTCACGCTCGCCCTGCCGCACCAGCGACGCGGCATGGAGCGCCAGATGCGCGAGGCCGGGGTGGACATCCTCCCCGTGCGGGCCACGCCCGGAGACGCGCTGCTCGCCTCGACCGGCGCCACGGCACCGACCGGCGTCCCCGTCCCGGACGAGGCGTTCCGGCGGCTGCTCGACGGGGAGCCGGCCCGCCGCCGCGCCTCCGGGGGGCCGCGCGGTCCGCGGCACGGCTCGGGCAGCGGGGCCCGCCCACCCCGAGGCGGACGGGCCTCCGGTCACGGTGACCGACCCCGCAGCCCCAGCCGTTCTCCCCGTCGTGACGGACCCGGGGGCGGGGCCAGGTTCTCGCGCGACTGACCGGCATACCGCGGTCAGCCCCAGGCGCGACTGACGGCATACCCAGGGGCGGGCCCCAGCTCGTCGTCCTCACCGCCGCCGGTGGAGGGGGGCCGCGCGCGCTGCTGCGGGGCCCGGCGGCATACCGTGCCGTTCGGTGGGAAAATGGGCGGGTGAGCGCGGACAGCAGGCCCTTCCTGGCCGGCAGGCTGCTCGTGGCGACGCCCCAGATCGAGGGCGACGTGTTCCGCCGGGCCGTGATCCTCCTCCTGCACCATGACGAGGACGGCGCCCAGGGGGTCATCCTCAACAAGCCGCTCGGCGCGGACATCGACGCGGTGCTTCCGGGCTGGCAGGAGGTCGCCACCGCCCCGCGGACCGTCTTCCAGGGCGGTCCCGTCGAGCTGGACTCGGCCATCGGGCTCGTCACGGTGCCGGGTGACGACGCACAGCCCATGGGCGTGCGGATGCTCTTCGGCGGACTCGGGCTCGTCGACCTCGACGCGCCTCCGGTGCTGGTCGCGCCCGAGATCGCCGGGATGCGGATCTTCGCCGGGTATGCCGGGTGGGGCGCCGGCCAGCTCGAGGGCGAGATCCGGCGGGCGGACTGGTACGTCGTCGAGGCCGAAGCCCGGGACGCCTTCAGCACCAGTCCGGAGCGGCTGTGGTCCCAGGTGCTGCGGCGCCAGCTCGGCAACCTGGCCTTCGTCTCGCTCTACCCGGACGACGTCTCGATGAACTGACCGCGGAAC
>JBPCOG010000120.1:0-1458 GCA_051000455.1 Lapillicoccus sp.
GGCTCCCCCAGTGACACCCGCTGGGTGGACGAGCGCGAGGACCTTCCGCGGATCATCCGGGCCGGCCGGCACATCGCCCGGACCCGGCGCTACATCCGCAACTTCGCCCACGAGGTCGAGCCGGACGAGGTGGTGGCCCACGTGCGCGAGGAGGCCCGGCGAGGGGACGGCTGGGTCAAGCTCGTCGGGGACTGGATCGACCGGGAGAGCGGCGACCTCGCACCGTCCTTCCCCCGGGAGACGGTGCTCGCCGCTGTCGCCGCCGCCCACGAGGAGGGCGCCCGCACCACGGCACACTGCTTCGGTGAGGAGTCCCTGCACGACTTCGCCGCGGCGGGCACCGACTGCATCGAGCACGCCACCGGCCTCGAGCCGGAGACGATCGCCGCCTTCGCGGCACAGGGCATCGCCATCGTGCCGACCCTGGTCAACATCGCGAACTTCCCCGCACTCGCGGCGCCCGCGCAGGACAGGTTCCCGACCTACCACGCCCACATGCTCGACCTGCACCGCCGTCGCTACGAGACCGTCGCTGCTGCCCATGAAGCCGGCGTCCCGATCTTCCTGGGCACCGACGCCGGCGGGTCGCTCCCGCACGGGCTCGTGGCCCGGGAGGCTGTCGAACTCGGCCGTGCCGGTATGAGCCCCGGTGAGGTGCTCGACGCGACGACCTGGAGCGCCCGGTCCTGGTTGGGGAGGCCAGGTCTCGAGGAAGGTGCTCCTGCGGACCTCGTTGTCTATGAGGAGGACCCGCGCGCCGACCTGCGCGTTCTCGGTTCACCGCGAGCCATCCTGCTCCGTGGGCGAGGGTGGGATGAGCGCAGCCGGGCCGCGGCTGCGCGCTGACGGGGACGCACCGTCCACGCCCGCTCGCCGGTCGGGCCCGCCCGGGCGCCCGGAATGGGCCGGCAGGTCGTCGACCTCGCGCTGCAGATCCGGGCTGCGGCCGACCGCGGCGGCTGAGCCTCCCGGCTTCTGGCAGAATGGTGCGCTGTACCCGTCCGGTCGGGCCCTCTCACCCGTCCGGAGCGCGTCCAACCAGAGCCCCACCGCCCAGGAGTGTCCCCCGTCCGCGTGGTGTGTGCTCGCCCCGAGACAACACTGAGGAGACACCACAGACGTGGCCGTCAAGATTCGTTTGAAGCGCATGGGCAAGATCCACGCGCCGTTCTACCGGGTCGTCGTCATGGACTCGCGCACCAAGCGCGACGGACGGGCGATCGAGGAGATCGGCAAGTACCACCCCACCGAGGAGCCCTCCCTCATCGACATCAGCTCCGAGCGGGCGCAGTACTGGCTCGCGCAGGGCGCCCAGCCCACCGAGGCCGTCGCCGCGCTGCTGAAGGTGACCGGCGACTGGCAGCGGTTCAGGGGCGTGGACGGTGCCGAGGGCACCCTCCGTGTCAAGGACGCCAGGCGCAGCAAGCGGGAGGTCTACGAGGCAGCCGTCGCCGCCGT
>JBPCOG010000053.1:0-2900 GCA_051000455.1 Lapillicoccus sp.
GAGCACCACCGGGACGGCGGCGCCGGAAGAGGGGTCGTTCTCGGACGCGCTGTCGGTCGGACCCGGGTTCCTGCTCCGCGAGGTGGACCCGGAGGCCACGCCCGGCTTCTCGGGGTCCAAGAAGGACGGCGAGCGCGCGTTGGAGGAGGACTCCGGAGAGGTCGGGGACTGGCAGGAGCGGCTCTTCGCGGAGTCCAAGGGCGGCGGGACGCGCTCGCTGCTGCTCGTCATCCAGGGCATGGACACGTCGGGCAAGGGCGGGATCATGCGGCACGTCTTCGCGGCCGTCGACCCGGAGGGCATCCGGACCACGGCCTTCAAGGCGCCCACCCCCGAGGAGCGCCGGCACGGGTTCCTCTGGCGGGTCCGCAACGCCCTCCCCGGGCCTGGCAAGCTCGGCGTGTTCGACAGGTCCCACTATGAGGACGTCCTCATCGTGCGCGTCCACGACTTCGTGCCGCAGGTGGTGTGGACCAAGCGCTACGCGGAGATCAACGCGTTCGAGCGGGAGGTCGTCGCGGCCGGCACGGAGGTGGTGAAGGTCATGCTGCACATCTCCAAGGACGAGCAGCGGGCCCGGCTCGCCCGGCGGCTCCGGCGTCCGGACAAGCACTACAAGTACAACCCGGGCGACGTGGCCGAGCGGGAGCGGTGGGAGGACTACATGCAGGCCTACCAGGTGGCGCTGACGAGGTGCTCGACCAAGGCCGCGCCGTGGCACGTCGTGCCGGCGAACAAGAAGTGGTACGCCCGGTATGCCGTGCAGCAGCTCCTGCTCGAGCGGCTGCGGGCGATGGACCCGCAGTGGCCGGACATGGGCCTGGACGTCGAGGCCGAGCGGGCGCGGCTCGCTGCGAGCTGATGGACTTCCCCGAGCCGACCACACCCGTAGCCGACCGGCGCGAGGTGCTGCTCACCTATCTCGACTACTACCGTTCGCGGGTGACGGCCAAGCTCGACGGACTGAGCGACGAGCAGGTGCGCGGGAGCGTCCTGCCGTCGGGGTGGTCACCGCTGGAACTGCTCAAGCACCTCGTGCACGTCGAACGCCGTTGGCTGGTCTGGGGTTTCGAGGGTGAGGACGTCGGCGACCCCTGGGCGGACCACGCGTGGGAGCGGTGGCACGTCACGTCGGAGGACACCCTCGATGCTCTCCTCGAGGAGCTCCGGGCGGGAGGGGCGCGGACCCGGGCCATCGTCGCTGCGCACGACCTGGGTGACGTCGGGCAGCCCGGGGAGCGGTGGGACGGCCACCCTCCCGCGACGCTGGAGCGGGTGCTGCTGCACGTGATGCAGGAGTACGCCCGCCACCTCGGCCACCTCGACGTCGTCCGGGAGATGGTCGACGGGGTCACGGGGGAGTAGCGCCTGGTGGGTCAGCCGACCCGTCTCATCTGTGGCCACAGCTGCGACCACGGGGCGGTCGGCCCGGTGCACCGCCACACCGGGCGCCCCTGCTCGTCGTTGTCCACTCCGGCGGCGTTATCGATGGTCCCGACGCGCTGGACGTCGCTGAACCAGGATCGCAGCAGCGCCTCGGGATAGCCCAGCACGATGGCGGAGCTGGTCCCGGCGGGCGGGGGGCCGAAGGCATAGAGGCTGTTGTGACCGCTGTATGCGGGCATGGACGGCAGGTAGCGCCGGACCGCCCCCGCCTCCCCGTAGTTGCGGCCGAGCGAGATCGCCCCGGCGCGCTGGTCAGCCGGGAGGGTGTCCCGGCCCGCGGCCACGGCGGCCGCGAGCTCGGGCCAGCCGATCTGCTCGCCGGCGTCGTAGTTGATGGCCAGGACCGGGGTGCCGGGGAGCCGCTCGGCCGGCAGCAGCGGGAGGAACAGCACCGCGTTGACGGCGATGCTGGCGACGAGCGCCAGGCCGAGGCCCGCCCGGGCAGCTGTGGCGCGGGGCCGCCTATCCAGCCACTCGGCGACGGGGGTCGCCCCGGCGGCCAGGAGCACGGGGTAGAGGCCGGTGACGTAGTAGGGCTTGCCACCGGTCACGAGCACGACGGCGAGGACCACCGGGTACGCCACCGCGAAGGAGCGCCAGAGACGCAGCCGGGGGTCGCGCGCCAGGCGCCAGAGCCCGAGCAGCCAGAGCGGCGCGAGCAGCGGCGCGACGAGGACAAACTGCATCGGGACGACGAGCGCCCGGGGCTCGCTCGTGCCGGAGCTGCCCGAGGCGATCGCCCGGCTCATCTCCAGCTGCGGGAGCCCGTGGGTGACCTGCCACCACAGGTTCGGTGCCCACAGCGCCAGGGCGACGACGGCGGCATACCACGGCCATCGGCTGGTCAGGACGTGGCGCGGGCCGACGGCCAGGATGCCGGCGAGCAGGGCCACGGCGAGGAGCAGGACGAGGGTCTTGGTCTCGAGCGCGATGCCCAGGGCCGCCCCCGCGAGGAGCCAGGTGCGTCCCCCGTCCCGGAGGGCGCGGACGACGAGCCACGACAGCACGGTCCACCCGAGCAGGTCGTAGACCGTCGTCGTGGCCAGGTGCGCCCCGGCGAAGAGGATGGCCGCGCACGCCATCGACGCCGCGGCCAGCAGTTGGGCACCCCGGCGGCCACCGAGCTCCCGGGCGATCAGGCCGGTGACGAGGACGACCAGGCCGCCGGCCACCGCGGTTGGTGCCCGCAGCACCGGCAACGAACCGTCGCCGATGCGGTCCATGAGCCCGGCGAGCAACGGCGCCAACGGGGCTGGTCGACGTACCCGGCGGACGGGTGGGCGCCGAGCCAGATGAAGTACAGCTCGTCACGGGAGTAGCCATAGCCCCGGGAGGTCAGGACGAGCAGCACGGCATAAGCGACGGCGAGGAGGGTCAGGGGACGCCACGCGACCGGCTCCGCCTCGACCGCCGCTCCACCCCCTCCCCCTGGCACGAGCCCATCCTGACAGGCG
>JBPCOG010000294.1:0-6803 GCA_051000455.1 Lapillicoccus sp.
GACGATGGTGTAGCCCATGTCCGGCAGGGACTGGACGTCCCAGCCGAAGGCCTCCCGGTAGAAGGACCTGGCCCGCTCGGCGTCGTCGTGCGGGATCTCGAAGTGGACAACCCGAGCGCTCATGGGAACCACTCTGGCACGCCGCGGCGCGGGCCGGGGGTGAATCCGGCGACGGCCCAGCCTGACCGGGCGCAACGACGGGACCGAGGGGCGGGTAAGCCGTCGGGGGCGCCGGGGACCGGGCTCGTTCCCGTCGGTGCGTTCGCCGGGCACTGCCCCGCCCGCTTGCGGACCCGTTAGCCTGAGCCGGTGGACCTTCCTCCGGTGGACCACCAGGCCGCGATCGCCGAGCACAGCGCCGGGCTGGCCGATGCGGCCCGATGCAACCTCGACACGGACGTCGAGCACTGCCCGGGCTGGACCGTGGCCGACCTCGTGGCGCACCTGACCGAGGTGCACTGGCAGTGGGCGAGCATCGCGGAGCGGCGGCTCCAGACGCCCCCGCCAGCGGAAGGCCGTCCGGAGCGGGTCGGCGACGACCGGCTCGTCGAGACGTTCGAGGCGGGCGCCCGTCGTCTGGTGGACGTGCTGCGCGCCGCCGACCCGGCAGACCAGGTGTGGACGTGGGCACCCGCCCAGCAGGACGTCGCCTTCATCGTCCGGCACCAGGTCCAGGAGGCCGCGGTGCACCACTGGGACGCCGTGCACGCGGCAGGCGGCTCGCTCGAGATCCCGGGGCCGGTCGCGGCGGACTCCGTCGACGAGTTCCTCACCTTCTCGGTCTCCTCGGACGCCGACCCCGCCAAGCCCGCCCGGCCGCCCCTCGACGGGAGCTTCGTCCTCGCCTGCAGCGACGTCGACGCCGCCTGGCTGGTGAGGGACGGACGTGGTCCGGGAACGGTGGCGGTGGCCCGGTCGGGCCCACCGCCTTCCGCTGCAGGGGACACCGGGGCTGCGGTGCTGACGGCCACCGCGTCGGACCTGCTGCTGTGGCTCTACGGCCGGGTCGGGCTCGACGCTGGACTGGCACCGGAGGACGTGCTCCAGCGCTTCCGCGCCCTCTGCTTCACCGACTGACCAGGCCGAACGGGCTGACCAGGCCGACCCGGCTGACCAGGGCCGACCCGGCTGACCAGGCCGAACGGGCTGACCGGGAGCGACCCGGCAAGGACCGTCAGGTCCAGTCGAGCAGCACCTTGCCGCACTGGCCGCTGCGGGCGGTGGCGAAGGCGTCCTGCCACTGCTCGGCCGGGAACCGGTGGGTGATGACGGACGTCACGGCCGAGCGGAACGTCTCCGACGTCGAGAGCATCGAGCTCATGGCGTACCAGGTGTCGAACATCTCGCGGCCGTAGATGCCCTTGAGGGTGATCATGTGGGTGATGACCTTGCCCCAGTTGATGGCGTACGCCTCCGTGGGAAGCCCGAGCATGGCCACCCGGGCGCCGTGGGTGAGGTTCTCCAGCATCTCCTCGACCGCGCTCGGGACGCCGGACATCTCGAGGCCGATGTCGAAGCCCTCCTTCATGCCCAGGCGCGTCTGGGCCTGGGCCACCGAGGAGTGCGCGACGTTGACGGCGAGGTCGGCGCCCGCGGCGCGAGCCAGCTCCAGGCGGTAGTCGCCGACGTCCGTCACGACGACGAACCGGGCACCGGCGTGACGGGCGATCGCCGTCGCCATGATGCCGATCGGCCCCGCGCCGGTGATGAGAACGTCCTCACCGACCATGGGCCACTGCAGTGCCGTGTGCGTGGCGTTGCCGAGCGGGTCGAAGATCGCGCCGAGGTCGGGGTCGAGGTCCGCCGGCTGCACCCAGGCGTTCGAGGCCGGGATGACGACGTGGTCGGCGAAGGCGCCGTCGCGGTCGACACCGACACCCTGGGTGTGGATGCACACGTGCCGCCTGCCGGCCCGGCAGTTGCGGCAGCTCCCGCAGACGATGTGACCCTCACCGGAGGCCCGGTCCCCCACCTGGGCGCTCGTCACGTCCGCGCCGACCTCGACGACCTCACCGTAGAACTCGTGGCCGATCACCAGCGGGGGCGTGACGGCGGACGCGGCCCAGTCGTCCCACTGCTCCAGGTGCAGGTCGGTCCCGCATAGGCCGGCGCGGTGAACCCGGATCCTCACGTCGGCCGGCCCGCACCACGGCTCGGGCCGCTCGACCAGCTCCAGACCCGGTCCGGCGGCCAGCTTCGTCAGCGCGCGCACCCGTGAATCCCTCCCGTATGCCGTCCGGTCACCTGAGCGGGTTTCGGCCGCCGACAATGTATCGGTCGCGCGGCCTCCCCTGATCCGCCCGCCCTCGGGCCGGCCCGGGCCGGCCTGAGCCGGCGCCGGCCGGGGTTCCGGCGGAACACGGAATGCGCTCAGGCCGTCACGGCCGCGAGCTGGCCGCAGGCGCCGTCGATGTCCTGGCCGCGGGTGTCGCGGACCGTCGTCGGGACCCCCGCCGAGCGCAGCCGCTCGACGAACTGCTGCTGTACCCCTGGCCGGGACGCGGTCCACTTGGAGCCCGGCGTCGGGTTGAGCGGGATGGGGTTGACGTGGACCCAGCCGCGGCCGCGCTCGTTGAGCTTGCGCCCCAGCAGGTCCGCTCGCCAGGAGTGGTCGTTGATGTCGCGGATGAGGGCGTACTCGATCGAGACCCGTCGCCCGGTCTGCTCGAAGTAGCGGTATGCCGCGTCAAGCGCCTCGTCCACGGACCACCGGGTGTTGATGGGCACCAGCTCGTTGCGCAGCTCGTCGTCGGGCGCGTGCAGTGACAGCGCCAGGGTGACCGGGAGGCCCTCGGCGGCCAGCCTGTCGATCGCCGGGACGAGCCCGACGGTGGACATGACGATGGCGCGGGCTGAGATCCCGAGCCCGTCGGGGGTCCCCTCGGTGAGGCGCCGGATCGAGCCCACCGCAGCGCGGTAGTTGGCGAGCGCCTCCCCCATACCCATGAAGACGACGTTGGAGACCCGCAGCGGCGCCTGCCTCTCACCGGCTGCCGCGCCGCCTTCGAGCTCGCCGCGACGCAGGGACCGCGCGGCCCTGACAACCTGCTCGACGATCTCGGCGGCCGACATGTTGCGGGTCAGTCCCGACTGGCCGGTCGCGCAGAAGGGGCAGTTCATCCCGCAGCCCGCCTGGCTGGAGACGCAGATGGTCACCCGGCGGGGGTATCGCATGAGCACGGACTCGACGAGTGCCCCGTCGTGCAGGCGCCAGACGGACTTGATCGTCGCACCCTCGTCGGCGACCCGCTGCCTCACCAGCGTGAGCAGCGGCGGCAGGAGGTCACGCACGAGGTCGTCACGGATCGACGCGGGGAGGTCGCTCATGTCCTCGGGCGAGTCCACCAGCCGCTCGAAGTAGTGTGTTGACAGCTGCCTGGCGCGGAATCCCTTGTGCCCCAGCGCCTCCACGGCTTCCCTCCGCTCCGTGGGCGTGAGGTCGGCCAGGTGGCGCGGTGGTCTCCCGCGGCGTGGTGGCTGGAACGTCAGCTGCCCGGCGGCCGGGCGACGGCTCGTCGGCTCGGGCAGCGGGACGGTGGTCGAGTCGCTCACTGTCACAGTCTCCCCGACACGGAGACGGGGACGAGCACCACGAGGGTCGCCCAGACGACCGGGGCGGCCATGACGATCGAGTCGAGCCGGTCCATGACGCCGCCGTGGCCCGGGAGGATGTTGGACATGTCCTTGATGCCGAGGTCCCGCTTGAGCGTCGACTCGACGAGGTCCCCCACCGTGGCAGCGACCGCGACGACGGCGCCGAGAGCCACCCCCGCCCACCACGGTCCGTGCAGGGGGAAGTGCACGCACACCGCCCCGACGAGCATGCACACGCCCACGGAGCCGCTGAACCCCTCCCACGACTTCTTCGGGCTGATCGTCGGCGCCATCGGGTGCCGACCGAGCAGCACGCCGACGGCATACCCGCCGATGTCACTGGCGACCGTGACGGCGATGAAGGTGAAGACGCGCCACGCGCCGTCCGCAGGGGCGAGCAGCAGTGAGCTGAAGCCGGCGAACAGCGAGGGGTATGCCGCGACGAGGAAGCCGCCGTTGATGTCGCGGGCTGCCCCTGCCACCCCGTCGGAGACGCGCCAGAGCAGGACCGCGACGCAGGTGAGCGAGAAGCAGACCGCGAGCGCCTGACCCCCGCCGACGTAGGCCGCGGTGAGCATGCTGACGCAGCCGACGACGCTGGGGACCAGCGGGACCCTGAAGCCGCCGGCCCGCAGCGCCTGGCACAGCTCCCATACCCCCACGCACACCGACGCCGTCGCGAGCAGGACGAACAGCTCCTTGCGCACGAACAGGCTGAGCACGATGAGGGCGCCGAGACCCAGACCGACGGCGACCGCCGCCGGGAGGTTGCGACCGGCCCGCGACGACTTGACCGAGTCCCTCGAGGAGGTGACCGGGGCCACGACGGCCGGGTCCTCCTCGTGGGCGGTCTCGTGGTCGGTCATGGTCATGAGGGGCTCGGCGCTCAGACCTCGAGCAGCTCGGCTTCCTTGCCCTTCAGCAGGGCGTCGATGGTGTCGACGTACTTGCGGGTCAGCCCGTCGAGCTCCTTCTCGCCGCGGGCGCCGTCGTCCTCGCCGACCTCGCCGTCCTTGACGAGCTTGTCGATGTCGGTCTTGGCCCTGCGCCGGACGTTGCGGATGGAGACCCGGGCCTCCTCGGCCTTGCTGTGGGCGAGCTTGATGTACTCCTTGCGGCGGTCCTCGGTGAGGTCGGGCAGCACGCAGCGGATGACGTTGCCGTCGTTGCTCGGGTTGACGCCGAGGTCGGAGTCGCGCAGCGTCCGCTCGATCTGGGCCATCGTGCTCTTGTCGAAGGGGTTGACGAGGATGGTGCGCGCCTCCGGCGTCTGGAACGACGCGAGCTGCTGCAACGGCGTCGGGGCCCCGTAGTAGTCGACGAGGAGCTTGCTGAACATCCCCGGGTTGGCCCGGCCGGTCCGGATGTTCGCGAAGTCCTCCTTGGCGACCTCGACGGCCTTCTCCATCTTCTCCTCGGCCTCGAACAGGCTCTCGTCGATCATCGGTGCCACTCCTGGTCGGGTTCTCGGTGCTGACGGCTCACTCCGCGGTGACGAGCGTGCCGATCTTCTCACCCCGCAGTGCGCGGGAGATGTTTCCGGGCTCCTGCATGCCGAAGACGACCATCGGGAGCCCGTTCTCCTGGCAGAGGGCGAACGCGGTCTGGTCGAGCACCCGCAGCCCCCGTTGCATGGCCTGCGCGTAGGTGAGCCGGTCGAGCTTGCGCGCACCAGGGTCCTCGGCCGGGTCAGCCGTGTAGACACCGTCGACGCCGCTCTTGCCGACGAGGACGACCTCGCACCTGTTTTCCAGCGCCCGCTGGGCGGCGACCGTGTCGGTGGAGAAGAACGGCATACCGGCCCCGGCGCCGAAGATGCCGACGCGCCCCTTCTCCATGTGCCGGATGGCGCGACGCGGGATGTACGGCTCCGCGATCTGGCCCATGGTGATCGCCGTCTGGACGCGGGTGTCGATGCCGGCCTTCTCGAGAAAGTCCTGCAGGGCAAGGCTGTTCATGACGATGCCCAGCATGCCCATGTAGTCGGCCCGGGCCCGGTCCATGCCCTTCTGCTGCAGCTCGGCCCCGCGGAAGAAGTTGCCCCCGCCGGTCACGACGGCGATCTGGACGCCGGTGGCGCTCGCCTCGGCGATCTGCTCCGCGATGGTCCGCACGACGTCGGGGTCGAGCCCGACGCGGCCGCCGCCGAAGACCTGGCCCGAGACCTTCAGCAGCACTCGCTTGTATGCCGGGTGCTCGAGGCTCGTGCTCGGATCCTCCGCGCTCACTGTGCCTCCAAGGGTGTCGTGCAGTCCGGTCGATCCAACCACAGCGCGGGGCGGCCCCGGCGGCCGGCGGTGGCCGGCATGCCAGGTCGGCTCCCCGCTGTCAGCCGCCGACGCGGAAGCGCTGGAAGCCCTTGGCGGTGGCACCGGCCTCCTTGAGCACCTGACCGACGGACTTCTTCTGGTCCTTGGCGAACGGCTGCTCGGTCAGGACGTTCTCCTTGAAGAAGCCGTTGACCCTGCCCTCCACGATGCGCGACAGGGCCGCCTCCGGCTTGCCCTCCTCCTTCGCCGTCGCCTCGGCCACCCGCCGCTCGTTCTCGACCGTCTCGGCGGGGATCTCGTCCCGCGTCAGCACGCTCGGGCTGAAGGCTGCGACGTGCATCGCCACCTCGCGGGCCACCTTCTCGTCGCCGCCGTTGGTGGCGACGAGGACGCCGATCTGGGCCGGCAGGTCGGGGCTCGTCTTGTGCAGGTAGGCCACGACGTTGTCGCCCTTGATCCGCGCCACGCGACGGACCTCGATCTTCTCGCCGATGGTCGCGTTCGCCTCGTCGAGCATCTCCTTGACGGTGCGGCCGTCCTCCAGGGTGCTCTGCAGTAGCGTCAGCGCGTCCTGCGACTCGGTCCTGACTGCCTGCTCGAGCACCTGCCCGGCGAGGGCGATGAACCGTTCCCCCTTGGCGACGAAGTCCGTCTCGCAGTTGACCTCGACGAGGGTGCCGACGCCGGCTCCGGCCCTGGCCGCGACGAGCCCGTTGGTCGCCGAGCGACCCTCGCGCTTCGTGACGCCCTTGAGGCCCTTGACCCGGAGGATCTCGGTGGCCTTGGCGTGGTCGCCATCGGCCTCGTCGAGCGCCTTCTTGACGTCGAGCATCCCGGCGCCCGTCTGCTGGCGCAGCGTCTTGATGTCAGCGGCGGTGTAGTTCGCCATGGTGGTGTTCGCTCCCTCTTCTGTTCGGTCCGGGCGTGCGACGTGCTCCG
>JBPCOG010000271.1:0-1875 GCA_051000455.1 Lapillicoccus sp.
CTGCCGGAGGCCCGCAGCCTCGACGGCGGGGTCAGGTACCTCGCCGACTGGCAGGACCTGGGTATCACCGCGCACCTCATCCCCGACGCGGCCCTGGCGTGGGCGCTGGGCCGGTGCGAGGTCGCGCTCGCGGGCGCCGAGACCCTCTCCCGCGAGGGGGGGTGCTACAACACCATCGGCACCGCGGTCACCGCCCACGAGGCCCACCGCCTCGGCGTCCCCTTCTACGTCCTCAGCGTCCTCCTCAAGACGGACGCCCACACCCGGGCCGGTGAACGAGCCATCCCCATGCTCGACTTCGCCGCGAGAAGGGGCCTGGGAGCGGAGCCGACGGGCGGAGGGGTGGTGGTCCACGGCCGCTTCCCCGACCTGGACTACACCCCCCCGGGGGTGATCACCGGCGTCGTCACCGAGAGCGGGGTCCTCGCGCCGGGTCAGGTCGCCGAGGCGGCGCGCTCGCTGCTGCACCCGAGGGCTCCGACCCGTGCCTGAGCGCACCCTCCAGATCGTGGGAATGGTCCAGCTGCAGGCGCTGCCGGGAAGCGCCCGCTACACCGGCGAACCGCTGACGGCCATCATCGACGCCGCTCTCGCCGAGGCCCAGCTGCTCTCCGACTCCGGTTTCACCGGCGTCCAGGTGCAGAACATGGGTGACAACCCGGCCAGCCGGCACGCCGGCCCGGAGACCGTCGCGTTCATGAGCGTGGTGTGCCGCGAGGTGAGGCGCGCCCTGCCCGCGCTACAGCTCAGCGTGCTCGTGAACTGGGACGCCGAGGCCTCGATCGCCGTCGCGTCCGCCGCTGGGGCCGACTTCGTCCGTGTCGAGCACACCTGGGTGGGCGCGGCGGTCACCACCTGGGGACTGTCGACGGCGCAGTGCCACCAGGCGACCTCCTTCCGGTCCCGCATCCGGTCCGCCGTGCCCATCTACGTCGACGTGGTGGAACCGCACGCGGTGCCCCTGGTGCACCGGCCGGTCGAGGAGTGGGCCCGGGCCGCCGTGCTCGAGGGGGCCGCCGACGGGCTCTTCGTCACGGGGGCGACGCTGCCCGAGTCCCTCGACTGGATCCGGCGGGTCCGGGCGGCCCTCCCCGACGTCCCGCTGTGGCTCGGCGGGGGGGCCTGCGTCGACGCCGCGCCTGACGTCGTCGCCCTGGTCGACGGCGTCACCGTCGCGACGAGCCTCAAGCACGGCGACATGAGCAACCCGGTGGACCCGCAGCTGGCGAGCGGTTTCGCGGCCGCCTACCGGCGGGCGCACCTCGGGCACCTTGCGCAGCTGGCCCAGCTCGGGCACCCACGCGCGCGGCCCTCCCGCCGGTAGCCTCCCGCCGTAGCCAGCCCGTCGGTAGCGGTCGTTCGCGACCCGATCATTGACGGACAACCGGTAATCCGGTAGAACGGTTGTCATGACAACGATCGACCGGGCGCAACCGCTGCCGTTGTACGCGCAGCTGGAGCGCGCGCTGTCGTCATACATCGACGAGCGTGGTCTGCAGCCCGGCGACCGGCTGCCCACCGAGCTGGAGATCTCGCAGATGTATGCCGTCTCCAGGGCCACCATCCGGCAGGCGCTGGCCCGGCTGGTGACGAGCGGGCGGGTGGAGCGGGTCCAGGGCCTCGGCTCCTTCGTGGCGAGGCCGCGCCCCACCCACCTGCCGATGCTGACGTCCTTCACCGAGAACATGAGGGCACAGGGGTTCCGCCCGCTGCGCCGGGTCCTGCGCAGCGCCGTCGTGCCCACTCCAGAGGAGCACGCAGGGGTGTTCGGGCCCCAGACGCGGGAGTGCCAGTACGTCTGCCGGATCCTGCTGGCGGACGAGCGCCCGGTGGGGGTCTCGCAGACCTGGCTCCCCAGGGAGGCGCTGGCCGGAC
>JBPCOG010000373.1:0-7009 GCA_051000455.1 Lapillicoccus sp.
TTGGTCGCCCTGCGGTGCGGGTGGCGGTGGTAGTCGAGCAGGGTCGTCGCCTGCGTGTCGACTCGCACGATGACGGAGCCGCCCCGGCCGCCGTTCCCCCCGTCGGGCCCCCCGAGCGGCTTGAACTTCTCCCGGCGCACCGAGGCGACGCCGTGCCCGCCGTCACCTGCGGCGACGTGGAGCACGGCCCGGTCCACGAAGGTCGTCGCCATGTTCACTCCCGTCATCATCTCTCACGGTACGCCGCACGGACGCCGCCCCCGTGCCGCGCGAGGAGGGCGAGGAACGCGAGGAGGGCGAGGACTCCGGCATACCGGCATACCCGTGCCTGCGTGGTGGGCCGCCCGGGACGCCAAGGGGCGGGCCGGTGTGGCCCGCCCCTCGTCCACGGACCCGGGTCAGCGAGCCGGCGCGACCTCGGCGGCGACCTGCTCGATGTTGACCGTCTTGCGGCCGCGCTTGGCGCCGAACTTCACGGCGCCTGCGACGAGGGCGAAGAGCGTGTCGTCGCTGCCGCGGCCGACCCCGTCGCCGGGGTGGAAGTGTGTGCCGCGCTGACGCACGATGATCTCGCCCGCGTTGACGAGCTGGCCGCCGAAGCGCTTGACGCCCAGCCGTTGCGAGTTCGAGTCGCGACCGTTGCGTGTCGAGGACGCACCCTTCTTGTGTGCCATCTCAGTGCCTGCCTTTGCCTGTCGTCGAGTCGGTCGTGAGGAGCCTGCCGTGGCGAGCGTGGGCGCGCTCAGGCCTCGATGGCCGTGACCTTGACCTGGGTGAGGTGCTGACGATGACCCTGGCGCTTCCGGTAGCCCGTCTTGTTCTTGAACTTGAGGATCGTGATCTTCGGGCCCTTGGCGGCCTTGACCACCTCAGCCCGGACCGAGACCTTGGCGAGCTGGTCGGCGTCGCTCGTCACGCTGGCCCCGTCGACGAGCAGCAGCGGCACCAGGTCGATGCTGTCGCCGGGCGCCCCGCTCACCTTGTCGATGATGAGGACGTCGCCGACCGACACCTTCTCCTGGCGGCCGCCAGCGCGGACAATCGCGTACACGTCGAGCTCACTCTCAGTTGCATCGAGGGCCGGACGCCGTTCCAGCACCGTGCCCGGAGGGGCGAACCGCCGGTGGCAGGCGTACCGAGGACCAAGATTACCGGCTCCGGGGCCGCTGGACCAAACTCACTCGACCTCGACGGCGCGCGGCGGCCCGGCCGGGGCGACGACCCGGCCCCGCCGGCGCCCGCCGCGACGGGTCGGCACCGCGCTCTGGTGCGACTCGTCCGGGGTATGCCGGTCCGTCGCGTCCCGCTCGTCGGCCGGGGGGTCGAGGGGCGCGCCGGTCGCCCGCTCGGTCCCGTCAGGGGTCCGCTCGGTTTCATCGTGCGCCTGCTCGGTCCCGTCGTGCGCCTGCTCGCCGGCATCGTGCGCCTGCTCGCCGGCGTCGTGCGCCTGCTCGCCGGCGTCGTGCGTGTGCTCGGCGGCGTCCCGCGTGTGCTCGGTGGCCGACCGATCGGGGGTGACGGACGCTGGCCCCCACGTCCGAGTCGGCTCGCTTGCGGGAACCGCATCGGTCGCCGCGGCCCCGGGCGGGTCCTCGGTCTGGACGACGAGGGCCGTGGCCTGACCGGGGACCTCGACGGCAGGGGAGGCCGTCATCGCGCTCTTGAGGGCGGCCGCGTGCGCAGCCGCGGCGATCTGGGCAGCAGTCGGCCCGGTCGGCGCCGGAAGGTGCTGTGCGCCGTCGCGACGGGTCCCGTTCTGGCCACTCCCGCTCTGGCCACTGTTCTGGCCACTGTTCGGCCCGCTGCCACCCTGCTCACCGGTGCCGCGGCCGCGTCGACCCCGCTGGCCGCGGGCGCCGCCGCCGGCCGCACCGGTGTCGCCGTCCGCGCTGCCGGCGTCCACCGGGTCGGCGTGCACGATGATCCCGCGTCCGCCGCAGTGCTCGCACGTCTCGGAGAAGACCTCGATCAGCCCTGAGCCGACCCGCTTGCGGGTCATCTGCACCAGACCGAGCGAGGTCACCTCTGCCACCTGGTGCTTGGTGCGGTCCCGGCCGAGGCACTCCAGTAGCCGCCGGACGACCAGGTCGCGGTTGGACTCGAGGACCATGTCGATGAAGTCGATGACGATGATGCCCCCGATGTCACGCAGCCGGAGCTGGCGCACGATCTCCTCGGCGGCCTCGATGTTGTTCTTGGTGACGGTCTGCTCAAGGTTGCCCCCGGAGCCGACGAACTTGCCGGTGTTGACGTCGACCACCGTCATCGCCTCGGTTCGGTCGATGACGAGGGAGCCACCGGAGGGCAGCCAGACCTTCCGGTCCATGGCCTTGGCGATCTGCTCGTCCACGCGGTAGTGGCTGAACAGGTCGTCCTCGCGCGTCCACCTGCTCACCCGCGGGGCGAGGTCCGGGGCGACCGAGCTGACGTACTCGTTGACCTCGTCCCAAGCCTGCTCGCCGGCGACGACCAGCGAGGCGAAGTCCTCGTTGAAGATGTCACGGATGACGCGCACCGTCAGGTCGGGTTCCCCGTGCAGCAGCACCGGGCTCCCGGCAGCGCTGCCCTTGCCCTTCGACGTTGCCTTGTCCGCCTTTGCCCTGATGTCCTCCCAGGTCTGGGTCAGCCGCTCGACGTCCGCCCGGAGCTCCTCCTCGGAGGCCCCCTCGGCGGCCGTGCGAACGATGACCCCGGCGCTCTCAGGGACGACCTCGCGCAGGATCCTCTTCAGCCGCGCCCGCTCCGTGTCCGGCAGCTTGCGCGAGATCCCCGTCATCGAGCTGTCCGGGACGTAGACGAGGTACCGGCCGGGCAGGGAGACCTGCGAGGTGAGCCGCGCCCCCTTGTGCCCCATCGGGTCCTTGGTGACCTGCACGAGCACGCTCTCCCCCGAGGAGAGGGCGTGCTCGATGCGCCTGGGCTGGTTCGCCTCGAGGCCCGCGGCGTCCCAGTTGACCTCACCCGCGTACAGGACCGCATTGCGGCCCTTGCCGATGTCGACGAAGGCTGCCTCCATCGACGGCAGGACGTTCTGCACGCGCCCCAGGTAGATGTTGCCTGCCATCGACACGTTGGTCTCGCGGGAGATGTAGTGCTCGACCAGTACGTCGTCCTCGAGCACCCCGATCTGGGTGCGGTCGTCCTTGTTGCGCACGACCATGACGCGCTCGACGCTCTCGCGCCGGGCGAGGAACTCCGCCTCGGTGATGACCGTGCGGCGGCGACCGGCCTCCCGGCCCTCGCGGCGGCGCTGCTTCTTGGCCTCGAGGCGCGTTGAGCCTTTCAGGCTGGTGACCTCGTCGCGGTCCCGGCGAGCCTCGCGCACCCGGGTGACCACACCGGGCGCGTCCTCGCCATCTCCCGAGGAGGCGCGCCGACGACGGCGCGTCCGGCGGCGGGTGCCCTCGTCGTTGTTGTCCTCGGTGAGCTCAGTGGAGCCGGCCGGGATGTAACTGTTCTCGTCGCCCTCAGCCTGCGGCAGTCGCTCCTCAGCGTCCTCGGCGCCGCCGTCACTCTCGGCGCCGCGACCGCGGCGGCCCTTGCCACCCCGGCGCCGGCGGCGGCGCTGACCGTCCGAGCCGTCGTCACTGTCGGCGTCGGCCTGGGGGCCGGACTCGGCGTCCGGCCCGGCGGCCGGGCCGGTCTCGATCTCGGGGCCCCGGTCGGAGTCCTGGGCCGGCCGAGGGGCCTGCGGTCCGTCGTCCTTGCCCCGCTCGATGTCGACGGCGCGGCCCGGTGCCGCCGCGAACGGGGCGGCGGCGGGAGCACTGGCCCGCCGGCGCGGCCGGGCGGTCGGCTCGGGGGCCTGGAAGAGCAGCCCGAAACGGGGAGCCACCGCTGCCGAATCCCCGTCGGCGGCAGCGCCCTGGACAGCAGCGTCCTGTGCGGATGCGTCCTGATCGGCCGCGGGCTGGGCGGCGGTGTCCCGGCCGGGGGCGTCCGCGGCGGGGGCGCCGGCCGCCGGGGCGTCGTCGACCCCGGTGTCCACCTTCTTGCGGCTGGCCCGCTTGCGGGGGGCCTTGGGGACGCTCTGTTCGACCTCGGGACCGGGTGGGGGCGCCGGGATCACGTCACCGTCGTGGTCGGTGACCGCCCCGCCCGTCGCCCGGTCCCCGGCGGCAGCCGGGTCGGGAGCGGCCGTCTTCTTGGTGGCACGCCGCGGGGCGCGCTTCGTGGCCTTCTTCTCCGGGGCGGCGTCCCCGGCTGTGGCGGTCCCGGTCTGCGGCTCGTTGCCGGTCCCGCTGGTGGCTTGGTCTTCGTTGGAGGCCATCAGGCTTCCTCTCCGTCGCCCACGCGGCGAGGACCCACACCCTGGGCCGTGGCCCGTCATCTCCGCATGAGCGGCACGCGTCGTCCCCACCGCGGTCGCGGTGGGACGGAAGTCGTCGTGCTGCACCTGGTCGGCTCGCGCTCTGCGCGCGGCACCGGCTCAGGTGCCGACGGCCTCCTCATCGGCGGCGAGTGGGTCAGCCACGGCCGCGGTTGCTCCCCGCAGCGGACCTTGGGCGAGCCGAGTCACCAGCGGCGGCGTCGGCGCTTCCAGATCGGCGACTACGTGAAGCGCGGTGAGAATGTCGTCGGGGCGTACGGCGGGTGTGGTGTGCCGCACGACCACTCGGAGTATCGCACACTCACCTCCGTGTCCCGTCCAGGCCCCGGGTCCGTCCACCCCAGCCGGCGCCACGACGAGGGACAGGACGGCCCCGCGCACGTCGAACGTCCGGGGACCGGTCTTCATCATCCGGGTGACCTCGACGTGCCCCTGTTCGAGGAACCGGCTCGCTGCCTGCGCCAACGTCTCGACCGGCACGTCACGGAAGGCGATGACCCAGTCGCTGGCCTGAAGCCGGTCCGCCAGCGCCCCCGGGGCGGCCTCGACGACCTCCAGGACGTCGAGACCCGGCGGCAGGGCGGCGTCGAGGGCCGTCCGCACCGCGTACGGGTCGACCCTCTCGGTCACCGACATCTCGAAGTACTCCGCCTCGCTCGCCGTCCCGGTCGGTGCCGCGTTGGCGTAGGAGATCCGTGGGTGCGGGTGGAAGCCCGCGCTGAACGCCATCGGCACGTCCGCCCGCCGCAGTGCCCGCTCCAGCGCCCGCTGGAAGTCCCGCGTGGAGGAGAAGCGAAGCCGTCCCCGCTTGGCATAGCGCACCCGCAGCTTCTGGACCGCCGGCAGGGGTGCCGGCCCCTCGGGCACCCGCCGTGGTGACATGCGCGGCAGACTACCGCCGGGCGAGCACCCGGGTCCGCCGCCGGGCGAGCACCCGGGTACCGCCCCGCGAGCACCCGGGTACGCCGGCCCGCGAGCACCAGGTATGCAGGTCCCGCGAGCACGTCGGAGGGCACCGGGCTCGCGGGACCGCGGCCGGTCTCAGCCCGCGGGGTTCGCGCTCCGCGCGGCGACCTCCGCGTCCTCGATCTCGCGCGCCTGCTCCGGGGTCGGCGCGGTCCCCCCGAGCCGGGCCGGCAGGAACCTCAGGTCGTCCCCGGTCATCGGCTCGTAGGCCGCCTGCGCCGCGTGCAGCATCTGCGTCATGACGGCATGGACACGGGCGCTCGCAGCCTCGACGTTCTCCCCGCGGGCGATGGTGATCGGCTCGCCGACGCTGAGCGTGATGGGCACCCTCGTCCGGCCGAGCCGCTTCGGGTGCCCCTTGGTCCAGACCCGCTGCGACCCCCAGATGACCACCGGCAGGACCGGCACCCCGGCGTCCCGCGCCATCCTGATGGCCCCGCTCTTGAACTCCTTGAGCTCGAACGAGCGCGAGATCGTCGCCTCCGGGAAGACCCCGACGATCTCGCCGCCCTTGAGCGCGGTGATCGCGGCCCGGTAGGACGCGGCGCCCGCCCCACGGTCGACCGGGATGTGCTTCATCCCCCGCATCAGCGGGCCGCTGACCAGGTGCCGGAACACCGAGTCCTTTGCCATGAAGCGGACCAGGCGCTTCGCCGGGACCGCCGCGAGCCCGGCATACGTGAAGTCGAAGTAGCCGGTGTGGTTGATGACCATCACCGCCCCCCCGCTGCGGGGGACGTGCTCCGCGCCGGTGATGGTGAACTTCAGGCCCTGCAACGCGAACAGGCCGCGGGCGGCCGCCACCACGGACGAGTAGACCGGTTCCATGCCGACAACCTACGGCCACGTCACCCGCACCACCACAGTCTGGGAGGATCGGGGCATGACCCCCGTCTACCCCGCCGCCCGGACCGCGGCCGTCCCGGAGAAGCCCTCCGTCGACGGTCTCGAGGAGAAGTGGTCCGGGGTCTGGGCCGAGGAGGGGACCTACCGCTTCGACCGCGCGCGGGCGATGTCCGGGGGGCGGGAGGGCATCTGGAGCATCGACACCCCGCCGCCGACCGCCAGCGGGTCGCTGCACATCGGCCACGTCTTCGGCTACGGGCAGGCCGACTGCCTCGCTCGCTACAAGCGGATGGCGGGGTTCGAGGTGTTCTACCCGATCGGCTGGGACGACAACGGCCTGCCAACCGAGCGCAGCGTGCAGAACTACTACGGCGTTCGCGGCGACGCGACGCTGCCATACGCCGCGGACTTCGTCCCCCCGCAGCAGGGTGACACCGCCACCGGCAAGAGTGTCCGGGCCGCCGACCAGCAACCGGTCAGCCGGCGCAACTTCATCGAGCTGTGCGAGGTCCTCACCGTCGAGGACGAGCGGACGTTCGAGGAGACCTTCCGCCGGCTCGGGCTGTCGGTGGACTGGGACATCACCTACCGCACCATCGACGACCGCTCCCGGGCCGTCGCCCAGCAGGCGTTCCTGCGCAACCTCGCCCGGGGCGAGGCGTACCAGGCGGAGGCGCCGGGGCTGTGGGACGTCACCTTCCAGACCGCCGTCGCGCAGGCCGAGCTCGAGGCCCGCGACTACCCCGGGGCCTTCCACCGGGTGCGCTTCCACGGCCCCGGCGAGAGCGCCGTGTACGTCGAGACGACGCGGCCCGAGCTGATCCCCGCCTGCGTCGCCCTCATCGCCCACCCCGACGACGAGCGGTA
>JBPCOG010000448.1:0-5208 GCA_051000455.1 Lapillicoccus sp.
CTTCGACGCAATCTGCAGCCAGTTCCACGTGCACGTCCTCCTGAGCATCGGCGACACGGCCTTTGCCGGCCGCCCAGGGCTGGAACCGGCGCTGCGCCAACATATCTCGCGCGCGTTCGGGCTGGTCGAGCCGCGTGAGCAGGTCGGCACACTCCAGCGTGAGGTCATCCCGTTGCTCGACGAGCTCCAGGTGGCTGGAGATCGCCTGCCACCGTTCTGCGGCAGACGCGCCCAGTCGCTTGGCGAGCTGGTCGGCCTCGAAGCGTAGCCGTGGGTCGTCTGGCGCGAGAGCCACGGCCGCGTCGTAGTAGGACCGTGCTGCCCGCGGGTCGTTGTCGACGTTCATCGCGCCGAAGCCGAGGTTTCGCATCAGGACGGGGTCTTCCGGGTCGAGGGCGCTGGCGCGACGCCAGGACACCAACGCCTCCTCCCTGCGACCGACGGTGTACAGCCAGTCGCCGAGCATTGCGGGCGGGCCGGCCAGATCGGGCCAGCGGCGGACCGAACGCTCGAGGAGGTCGACATCCTGGAGGCGGCAGATGTTGGGGTTGCTCACGTCGCCGACCGTCGTGAGGGCCTCACGAGCACCCCGGTGGTCGCCGCCCTCGAACAGGCTCTCCGCCAGGTAGAGAGCGGCCACCGGCGCAGGGTTGGCCAGTCCGTTCACCGGGCGGGTCCGCTGGCGGTCGATGGCTGCGCGCAGGAGCCGGGCGGCCTCGTCCTCCGCCCCCGCGGAACGATACTCGAGGGCGATGTCGAGGATGGTCTGCGGATCGCTGTCGACCCGCCCGGTCGCCAGGTCCCGGGCCCACCAGTCGAGGGGGTCGGCGGCCAGGGTCCCGTGGAGGACGTCGCTCGCCTCCGCCGTCGAACCCGCGCGCCTGAGGAGCAGTGCCAACAGGTTCCTCACCTGGAGCTGGTCGGGATCAGCCCGCACCAGAGCCCTGAGCCTCTCGACCGCCTGATCCGTGCGTCCCGCGCGGGCGTCGATCCGGGAGATCGCCAGGTCCGAGGCGCCGCGCCAGGCGAAGGTCCAGCTGGCCCGTCCGAACGACTCGCGGGCCTCGTCGTTTCGCTCAAGGTGACCGAGGACCTGCCCCCGGAGGTAGTGGGCTTCCCCGTCCCGCGGGTTGGCGTTGCGCTCCGCCACGCGACCGAGGGCCGTCTCAAGATGCCGCAGCGCCTCGGCGTAGCGCGCTTGGCGCAACAGGTGACGACCCAGCGCCACGTTGCAGCGCGAGTCCTCGGGGTCGCGCTCCAGGGCTGCGCGCCAGTACTCCTCCGGTGCCCTGGTTGCGTGGCGGTACTGCTCGAGGTGTTGGCCGTTGAGATACAGCTGGTCGACGGACCCGGTGGCCTCGGGCGCCGGCGGTTCGGTGGCCGGCTGCGGCACTCGGGATTCCGCCGACCCGCTGGCCCTCCATTCGAGCAACCGGACTCCCCCTGCGCACACGCGAACTCGCAGCCGTGCGGACGCGACCGGTTCGGCGAGGGAGATCTCGGCGAGGAAGGGGCGGGACGGGTCCGTGTGCGCGGTCACAGTCCATACCGGCCGGGACCCGTCGAGGACCTCGATGGTGACCTCCATCTCGCGGGTCGTCGCGACGCCGAGGCGGGCCGCCCGGCATACCCCGCCGTCCGTCGCCGGGGAGAATGCGAGCGCGCCGTCCCGGGTGGCCTCCTGGACCGGCCCGAGGTCGCGGAAGGGGTACCAGCACTGCGTGAACGAGCGGGTCTCCCCCGGTGCGAGGAACGCGAAGTCCGGTTGGTTGTCGGTGAAGACTCCTGCCATGAGCTCGACGTACGGCCCGTCGTCGTCGGTCAGGCACCGCTCCCACGCCCGCCCGAAGGCGGAGTTGCCCCACGTCCACTGCTTCTTGCCCGGGGAGATGAGGTGGTCGGCCCAGTGGATGACCCCTGCCCTGGCCGCGTGGTCATAACCGCCGAAGAAGTCGCCGGTGCTGTCGACCGACATGTAGGACGTCGGAACGGGAATGTTGCGCCACCAGTCCAGCCGGTCCGCGTCCGGGTCGGCGCTGGTCGCCCGGGCCGGGTAGTCGATGCCGTAGTAG
This sequence comes from Lapillicoccus sp., assembly GCA_051000455.1. Classification (GTDB taxonomy): domain Bacteria; phylum Actinomycetota; class Actinomycetes; order Actinomycetales; family Dermatophilaceae; genus JBPCOG01. The sequence continues at coordinate 2,073 of JBPCOG010000448.1, forward strand.
GGCCGGTCGGACCTGGGGAACGCGGTGACGGCTCGCTTTGCGTGGTCGACGACGTGGCGGACGTCCGGCGGGAAGAACGACTGGTACTCGTCTCCGACGGCGACCGCCGCGTTGGCCCACCACAGGAAGGTCTGCGTGTCCGGACTGCGGTTGAAGAGGCGGACGCGCACCTCGAGGACGGAGCTCTCCGGTGACAGGCGTATCCCGTGCATCCCCTTCATCCGCGAGAAGGGGTCGTGGTCGGAGCACCAGACGGTGACCGACCCTCCCGGTTCCTCCTCGATGTGGACGTCCGTCGGCAGGTAGGTCGCAGGACGGTGGTGCTGTGGCCAGTTGAACTCGACGCCGCCGCTGACCCACGGACCCGCCAGCCCCACGAGGGCCGGCTTGATGACGTTGTTGCGGTAGAAGAAGTCGTAGTCGTTCGTCTTGTCGAGCCCGACGTGGATGCGACCGCCGAGGCTGGGCAGGACCATGACCCGTAGCCACCGGTTCTCGAGGTGCACGGCGTCCCACTGCTGCGCCTTCCCCTCGGTGCTGACGCCGTCAATGAGCGCCAATGGGTAGACGCGGCCAGACGACCCTTGGTAGACGCGCTTGTCGAACAGCGGCGGAAAGCGGTCGGCCGGCAGGGCGGAGTAGGTCGTCATCGTCACCGGCTCGCGCCAGGCAGCCACGGGTCGGTCCGCGAGCTGCTGCGGCACCGGCGGGAGGCGCAAGCCGGGATCGTCGCTGACCATGGGTCCAAGTTAGGGACGTCTGGTCCCCATACCAATGGTCGAACCAACGGACCAGATGGACGAAACCATGATCCTCGGGCAGTCTGGTCCGGGTGATGATCCCGGACGGTTTCCCCGGGCAACGGCTGCGGGTCCTCCCGCGACCTGTCGTGCGCGAGGCTCTGACGGCCCCGATCACCGGGCGGCTGCTGGTGACCGACTGCGGTTACTTTCCGCACGCAGTCGCGCACGGGCGCAGCCGTCCGCACGGCAGCGAACAGGCCATCGTCATCCTCTGCGTGGGCGGCGCGGGTTGGGCCCAGCTCGGCCCCACGCGGCATACCGTGCGCTCGGGGACCGCACTGGTGATCCCTGCCCATGTGCCGCACACGTACGCGTCGGATGTGGGGAGGCCATGGAGCATCTGGTGGTTGCACGTCGCCGGAGCTGACGTCCGGGAGTTCGTGGGAGGGGGTGACGGCGGCCCCCCGGACGGGCTGTCGGGCGCGCTGCGGGTTACCGATGTCGGTGCGGCGGCCGCCCTCATCGAGGACGCAGTGCTCGCGCTCGAGCGCGACGAGTCCATGGCGAGTCTGGTCACCGCGTCCGGTTCGGCATGGAACCTCCTGTCGATGCTCGTCGCCTCTCGCTCTGCCCAGCATCAGCGGGTGGATGTCATTGCGCGGGCCCGCGACCTGTTGCGCCACCGCGTCGCCGAGCGGGTGTCCCTCGTCTCGCTTGCGGCCGGAGCCGGCTTGAGCGCGTCGCACTTCGCCGCTCTGTTCAGGCAGCTGACCGGCTGCGGCGTACTGGAGTACCAGGTGGGCCAGCGCATGGCCCGCGCACGTGAGCTGCTCGACACGACCGACTGGGCGGTGGCCGACATCGGCCGAGCCTGTGGCTACCCCGACCCGCTGTACTTCTCGCGTCACTTCCGCAAGGTGCACCACGTGAGCCCGCGGGAGTACCGGGCGCAGGGCAAGGGCTGACGCCGCCGCGGCATACTGTCCCGACGAGGTTCCGGACGGAGCCGAGCCGAGAAGAGAAGAGGTCCGGGCAGTGAGACTCGTCCGCAGGGTGAGCGTCGAGCGGCCGCTGGAGACGGTGTTCGGCTACCTCTCCGACTTCATGACCACCGAGGAGTGGGACCCCGGCACGGTGAGCACGGTGCGGGTCAGCGGGGACGGCGGCGTGGGCACCAGCTACCTCAACACCTCCCGGTTCGCCGGCCGCGAGACCGAGCTGACCTACGTGGTCGAGGAGCTCGTGCCACAGCGGCGCTTCGCCCTGCGCGGGGCCAACAGGAGCGTGGTCGCCCACGACACCATGGACTTCCGTTGGACAGGGCGCGCGACCGAGGTCACCTACACCGCCGAGTTCGAGTTCCAGGGAGTCGCCAGGCTGGCCCGCGTCCTGCTCCGGCCGGCTCTGAAGAAGCTCGCCGACGACGCCGAGGGCGGGATGCGCCGGGCCCTGCAGGCCCTCTGAGCGCTGGGCGAGGACGGCTCAGGCGAGGACGGCTCAGGCGAGGACGGCGTCGACCGCCTTCTTCAGTGCGCTGGGCTGCTGCGGTTTGCGCGGTGCCGTCCGCTTCGTCTCGAGCAGCGCGGCCCCGATCTGCTGGAGCTGCTTGCGGCCGAGCCCGGCGCGCACCTTGGGGAACCAGTCCTGCTCCTCCTCGTCCATGTGGTGGGTGACCGTCTCGATGAGCACCGTCGTCTTCGCCTCGAACCGCTCGTCGCCCGGACCGAGGGCGGACAGCTCCAGGGTCAGCACGTCGGCGACGTGGTGCTCCTCGTAGGACTCGAGCACGTCGTCCTCGAGGTCCGGCAGCAGCCGGCGTACCTGCGGGTACATCACCTCGTTCTCGATGTAGGTGTGCACCGTCAGCAGCTCGAGGATCCTCTCGACGGCCCGGCCCTTCTGGGCCGGGCTGGCGCCCGGCTTCTGGAAGTCCCGGAACAGCGCCCGGACCTCCTTGTGGTCCTGTTTGAGCAGCACGATCGCATCCGTGGACATGCATCCTCCGTGGGTCGTCGGTCCTGACTGGCCGGGCAGCGGGGACGTTACCCTCAGGGGCGCTCTTCACCCAGGTATGCCGGACCCAGCGCCGGGAGCCCGGTTGACCGGCGTGTCGGTCGGGTAAGGGGTCGTACGAGGAGGAGGCTGCCGCGGTGGATGCACGCAGGACATTGTTGTCGTGGCCGGTGCTGCGCCAGCTGAGCGGGTCCGACCCGCTCGGTCGTGGCGTGGCGGGGCGCTCGGAGGCCACCGAGGGCATCCGGCCGCACACCGAGACCGCGGACCGGGTCGCCCGCAGCGTGTGCCCCTACTGCGCGGTCGGCTGCGGGCAGAAGGTCTTCGTCAAGGACGAGAAGGTCGTCCAGATCGAGGGCGACCCGGACAGCCCGATCTCC
>JBPCOG010000082.1:0-14244 GCA_051000455.1 Lapillicoccus sp.
TCTGCTGCGCCAACGCCGAGGACGCCTACTGGATGATCCAGCAGGCGGTGGAGACCGACGACCCGGTGCTCTTCTACGAGCCCAAGCGCCGCTACTGGGACAAGGGGGAGGTCGACGACTCGGCTGCCCCGCGCGGCATGTTCGAGGCGCGGGTCATCCGCGAGGGCACGGACTGCACGCTGGTGGCATACGGGCCGATGGTCAAGACCTGCCTGCAGGCCGCCCAGGCTGCCGAGGACGAGGGCAAGGACCTCGAGGTCATCGACCTGCGCTCACTGAGCCCCCTGGACCTCGACACCCTGGTGGCATCCGTCGAGAAGACCGGGCGCATGGTCGTGGTACACGAGGCGTCGACCTTCCTCGGCCTCGGCGCCGAGGTCGCGGCGTCGGTCACCCAACGCTGCTTCTACCACCTCGAGGCTCCCGTGCTGCGGGTCGGCGGCTACAACCTGCCGTACCCGCCGAGCAGGCTCGAGGAGGACTTCCTCCCCGACCTCGACCGCGTCCTCGACGGAGTCGACCGCACGCTCGCCTTCTGACCAGCCCTCCCAGACAATGGAGCTCCCATGACCGTCAAGCAGTTCCGGCTCCCGGACCCCGGGGAGGGCCTGACCGAGGCCGAGGTCGTCACCTGGCGCGTCAAGACGGGTGACACCGTCAACGTCAACGACATCGTCGTCGAGATCGATACCGCCAAGTCGCTGGTCGAGCTGCCGGTGCCGTTCGCCGGGACGGTCACCGCGCTGCACGTCGGGGAGGGCGAGACGGTCGAGGTCGGCACGCCGATCATCTCCGTCGAGACCGGCGACGGCGGCGCGCAGGCGCCGGCCGGCTCCGGGGAGCCCGTCGGTGCGGCCGTCGACGCCACCCGGGTCGAGGACGCACCCGAGGAGGGCGCCATCGAGCCGGGTCTGATCGGCGGCCCGGCCCCGGGCGGCCGGACGTCCGTCCTCGTCGGCTACGGCCCCAAGACCACCGAGGCCAAGCGTCGCCCCCGCACCGGGGCGACGGGTATGCCGTCCGCCCCCGCCCCGGCCCATGCCCCGGCTCCTGCCGCCCCGGCCCCTGTCGCTCCTGCCCCCGCCGGGGGCGCCCCCCGGGCCCTGGCCAAGCCGCCGGTCCGCAAGTACGCCAAGGACATCGGGGTCGACCTCGCCGAGGTCGTCGGCACCGGGGACGGCGGGACGATCACCCGCGCCGACGTGGAGGCGCACGGGTCGGGCCGGGAAGGGCCGTCGGCGCCCGCCGGCGGCGGGCTGGCCCCGTGGTCGGGCAGCCGTGAGGAGACGCGCGTGCCCATCAGGGGGGTGCGCAAGATCACGGCACAGGCCATGGTCGCGTCCGCGTTCACGGCACCGCACGTGACCGAGTGGATCACCGTGGACGTCTCGGCGACGATGGAGCTCGTCGAACGGCTGAGACAGGACCGCGAGTTCGCGGACGTCAAGGTGTCACCGCTGCTGGTCCTCGCCAAGGCCATGTGCCTGGCGATCCGGCGCAACCCGGAGATCAACGCCTCGTGGGACGAACCGGGCCAGGAGATCGTCGTCAAGCCCTTCGTCAACCTCGGTATCGCGGCGGCGACGCCGAGGGGGCTCGTCGTCCCGAACGTCAAGGACGCCGACCTGCTGTCGATGCGCCAGCTCGCCGACCGGATGGCCTCCCTCGTCGCCACCGCCCGGGAGGGCAGGACGCCACCCGCCGACATGAGTGGCGGCACCATCACCGTCACCAACGTCGGCGTCTTCGGTGTCGACACCGGCACCCCCATCCTCAACCCCGGCGAGGCCGCGATCGTCGCGTTCGGCGCGGTGCGCAGGATGCCGTGGGTCGTCACCGCACCGGACGGGACCGAGGCGATCGAGCCGCGGTGGGTCACCCAGCTGGGGGTCTCCTTCGACCACCGGCTCGTCGACGGCGCGCTGGGCAGCCGCTTTCTCGCCGACGTGGCTGCGGTCATGCATGACCCCGCGAAGGCGCTGGTCTGGGGCTAGGCGTTCCCGGCCGGGCGCCGGGAACCGCCCAGCTGCCAGTCGCGCGTCACCCGCGGTGGCGCCTCGGTCCCTTGGGCCCGGTTGGGGAAGCGGGTTCGGCCCCGGCCGCCCCGGCTGAGCCACCAGGAACGTCGGCGCCGACCGGCAGTGGCTCGGCGGAGTCCCGGGCAGCCTCGTCGGACGCCTGCGCGCCGGTCGACATCCCACCCATGCCGGCGGCGGCCTGGATGACCGCCTGCTCCTGTTCGGCGTGCGTAGCCTGCTCAGCCCGCTCGTCCGCCTCCTGGTTCGCCTGCCCACGCTCCTCGTAGGCGGACTCGCCGCGCAGCTCCACGTGGGGCAGGAACCAGGCCACGACGAAGGCGATCACCAGCAGCCCCGACGCGACGAGGAAGACGGTCCCCATCGCCTCCGAGAAGCCGACGAGGAACGGGCGGGCCAGGCGGGGGTCGATCCTCTGGATGAACGAGGAGTCGCTGAGGGCGTCACTGAAGCCGGCGCCCGGGCCCGCTCCGGCGGAACGCGCGTCCTGGAGCTTGCGGATGAAGTCCGCGTTGGCGGCGGCGTCTCCCTGCGGGTTCGCCAGGGCGGCCTGGAAGTCCGCGGTCGGCGCGATCCGCTGGAAGGCGGCCGCGATCCTGTCCTGGGCCGCCGAGAAGAGGATCGACAGGAATACCGCTGTCCCGAGGGTGCCGCCGATCTGTCGGGTGAACGTCGCCGACGAGGTGGCCACCCCGATGTCGCGGGGACTGACAGCGTTCTGGACGGCCAGCGTCAGGGGCTGGAAGTTGAAGCCGAGACCGACTCCGAAGAAGACCATGACGATCATCGTGCGCCACAGCGCGGTGTCGGCGTCCACGAAGTGGAACGCGAACAGCGAGGCGACGAGCAGTCCCGCGCCGATGATGGGGAACTGGCGGTAGCGGCCGGTCCGCGAGATCAGCTGTCCCGAGATGATGGACCCGGACATGATGCCCAGCGTCATCGGGACCAGCTGCAGCCCGGCCTGGGTGGGGGACGCGCCCTTGACGATCTGCAGGTAGAGCGGGAGCGCCGCCAGCCCGCCGAACATGCCCATCCCGACGAAGACGGAGGCGGTCGACGCGACGGCCACGGTGCGGATCTGGAACAGGCGCAGCGGGATGAGCGCCTCATCTCCCATGGACCGCTCGACGAGGTAGAGGGCGACCGCACCGACGACGCCGGTGCCGTAGCACAGCAGCGCGCCCCCGGAGGTCCAGCCCCAGGCCCGGCCCTGCTCCGCGACGATCAGCAGCGGCACGACGGCGACGGTGAGGGCGAGCGCGCCCCACCAGTCGATGCGGTGGTCGAGGCGACGGTGGCGCAGGTGCAGGGTCTTGGTGACAACCAGGAGCGCGACGATCGCGATCGGCACGTTGACGAGGAACACCCAGCGCCAGCCGGTGAACCCGAGCAGCGTGGACTGTCCGGCGAAGAAGCCGCCGATGACGGGACCGAGGACGCTCGAGGTGCCGAACACGGCGAGGAAGTACCCCTGGTACTTGGCCCGCTCCCGCGGCGACACGATGTCGCCGATGATCGCGAGCGCGAGCGAGAAGAGACCACCGGCGCCGAGCCCCTGGACCGCCCGGTACAGCGCGAGCGTGGGGATGGAGGTGGCGAGCGTGCAGAGCATTGAGCCGATGGTGAAGATCGAGATGGCGGCGATGAAGAACTGCTTGCGCCCGTAGATGTCCGAGAGCTTGCCGTAGAGCGGGGTGACGATCGTCGCGGTGATGAGGTATGCCGTCGTCACCCACGCCTGCGCCGAGAGACCGTGCAGGTCGTCAGTGATGGTGCGCATGGCCGAGGCGACGATGGTCTGGTCCAGCGCGGCCAGGAACATCCCCATCATCAGCCCGCTGAGGATGGTGAGGATCTGGCGGTGGGTGAGCGGGGCGTCGGGCTCGGCGACGGCACGGATGGGGGCGGCGGATGCCATCGGTCAGTGCTCCTTGCTGATGGGGTGCGGAGTGTTCGGATTGTTCGGAGCGGCGGTCTGCGGGGTGGGTCCGGAGCTCTCGGCCACGTCGGTCGAACCGGTCGGGTCGCTGCCCACGGGGGCGGGCGGCGTCGACCCGGGGGACAGCCGGCCCTTGAACGCCTCGACGTCGTCGGCGAAGCGTTGCATGAGGGCAAGCAGGGTGCTGGCGTCCTCGTCCGACCAGTCGGCAAGCAGCACGGCGAACCAGCTGCCCCGGTCGCGGGTGACCTGCTCGATCAGGGTGCGACCCTCCTCGGTGAGCGAGAGCACCTGGGCGCGCCCGTCCCGGGGATCCTCGATCTTCTCCACCAGCCCGTGCTGGACCAGGTGGCTGACCTGGCGACTGACGGTGGAGACGTCCGAGTGGATGCAGTCGGCCAGGCTGGAGACGCGCTGCGGCTCCCGCATGAGCCGGAACAGCACCGGGTAGTGCGTGCTGTCGACGGCGGGGTGGAGTCTGGGGGCGTGCGCCCGCAGCGAGGTGAAGACCTTCATCAACCGGATGAGCGTCGTGCTGAGCTCCTCCGCGGTACGGGCACCGACCGGCATGGGCGCTTCCTCGCTGATAGTTGCGTGAACCACGCAAGTATCACACAGAAACTTGTATGCCGCAAGCAACCTTCGGACGTGCCAGCCGCACGGTCAGTGCGTGATGCAGAGGTGCTCCATGACGCGTCTGGCCACGTCCGGGTTGCCGTGCACGGTGTGCGGCACCTTCGCCACCGGCCGGCGTCCCGCCGCCCGCCGGGTGAGCGCGTCGGTCGTCAGGGTGATGCTGGTGGTCTCGAAGGTTCCCTCCGTGCCCGCCTCCGGCTGGCCGCCGGTGAACAGGGCGTCCCCGTGCGGGAAGCCGTCCTGGCCCTCGACGACCCGAGCACCGGCACGCCCGACGACAGGACCGGTGATGTCGAGGATGACGGCGTGGCCCACCTCGATCCCGGCGCTCTTCGCGACGATCCTCGGCAGTCGGGCGATGATGGCGCTGACGAACACCGCTGCGGCCGGGGAGTCGAGGTTGCCCGGACGCCCGAGCGCGGCCCGGATGTCCTGCTCGTGCACCCACACGTCGCAGATGCGCCGGGTGAGCGCCAACGCGGCGGGGGCCGGTCCGAACGAGCCCTTGACGACGGTCTCGGCGCGCAGGTCGGGATCGCGCAGGGTCCGCATCCGGCTGGCGAGCACATCCTCGAGCTCGCCCACGACGTCCTCGCCCTCCAGGGAACGCCGCTCATGCACCCAGAGCTCGATGAACCGGCCAGCCTCGTCCTTCACGTGCGGCAGGTCCGGCAGGTCCACCCCCGGAGTCGGCGCGCCCTCGAGCCACGACTCGATCCCGACGACGTGGCTGATCTGGTCCTTGACCGTCCACCCGGGACACTCGGTCGCCTTGTCGAAGTCCGCTGCGGAGCAGACCTGTCCCAGGTCGATCACCGACTGGACGGTGTGCTCGAAGGCGCGGACGAGCCCGGCGAGGTCCTCGGGAGGTGCCGGGTGCATGGGCATGCCGCCACTGTACTTACGCTGAGCCCATGCCCGACCCCGTGCCCGCCACGACCACGACGACGGAGGTGACGACGACGACGAGGGGGACGACCAACGCGACGGGGACGACCTCTGGTAACGGGGTGGCCGGACGGATGTCCCTGCTCCTCATCACCGGTGTCGCCCTTGCCGCGTGTGTCCTCGCGGTCGTCAGTGGGGGGGCGGCCGTCCCCACCACTGCCGGGCTGGACGACCCCGGCGCGTTCGTCCGGTGGGGTCTGCCCGTCGTTCAGGTCCTCCACGACATCGCCGTCGCGCTGACCATCGGGCTGCTCGTCCTGGCGGCAACCGCGATCCCGGACCAGTCGTCCGGACGGACGGGGCGGGTGGTGCGGGCCGGACGCCTGGCAGTCGGCGCAGGCGTCGCCTGGGTCGTCTCCGGTCTCGTCGTCGTTGTCCTCGGCTTCGCCGATGTGTCCGGGACGGCGCCGGGCGCCCCCTCTTTCGTCGCGCAGCTGGAGAGCTTCGTGTGGTCGCTCGAGACGCTGCGTGTCGAGATCATCAGCGCCGGGCTGGCCCTGCTCGCCACGACCCTCGCCGCGCTGACGCTCACCCGCAGGGGGATCGCGGTGGCGGCGGCCGTCGCCATCGCGGCGGTGCTCCCACTTGCCCTCGGCGGCCACGCCGCCGGCAGCGCGGACCATGAGACGGCAGTGACGAGCATCGCCTTCCACCTGGTGGGCGCCGTCCTCTGGGTGGGTGGCCTGCTGGCTCTCGCGGTCGTCCGCAGCACGCTCGGCACCGCCCTGCCCGTCGTTGTGCAGCGGTTCTCGACGCTCGCGCTGTGGTGCTTCGTCGCCGTCGGCCTGTCCGGCGTGCTGAACGGGTGGCTGCGCCTCGGCGGTGTCGGCAACCTCCTGACCGCGTACGGCGCGCTCATCCTCCTGAAGACGAGCGCGCTCCTCGTGCTGGGCGGCGCGGGCTACCTCCAACGTCGCCGGGTGGTCCAGCGGCTGCACTCGGAACCGGGATCAGGGCGACTGTTCACCCGGTTGGTCCTCACCGAGCTCGCGGTCATGGGGGCCGCCTTCGGCGTGGCGGCGGCCCTTGCCCGCACCCCTGCGCCGGACACCGACGCGCCTCCCCCGAGCAGCGTCGCGGAGAGCCTGACCGGCTTCCCCGTCCCTGCGGCGCCGGACGGCATGACGTGGTTGACGGTATGGCGCTGGGACTGGCTGTGGGGGACGGTGGCTGTCCTCGGCATACTCCTGTATCTGCGCTGGGCCCTGCGCCTGCGCCGCCGGGGCGACCGGTGGCCTCCGACGCGGACCGTCAACTGGGTCCTCGGCTGGCTGCTCTTCACGTGGGCAACGTGCGGGGCCCCGGGTGTCTACGGCCGGGTCGCCTTCTCCTGGCACATGGTCGAACACCTGGCCATCGCCATGGCCGTGCCCATCCTGCTCGTCCTCGCCGCCCCCGTCACGCTCGCGCTCCGCGCCCTCGCCCCGCGCAAGGACGGCACCATCGGCCCACGCGAGCTCGTCCTCGCGCTGGTCCACTCCTCGGTCCTGCGTCGCCTCGGCAACCCTGTCGTGGCTGCTGGGGTCTTCTTCGCCAGCCTGGTGGCCTTCTACTACTCGCCGCTCTTCGGTCTGGCGCTGACCACCCATACCTGGCACGTCCTGATGATCAGCCACTTCCTGCTCACCGGCTACCTCTTCGCCTGGGCGCTGATCGGGGTCGACCCCGGGCCGCCCAAGTGGACCCCCCCGCTCCGCCTCGTCATCCTCTTCGCCACCGTCTCCTTCCACGCCTTCTTCGGTGTCGCCCTCACCTCGGGGACGAAGCTGCTCGCTCCAGACTTCTTCGCCAGACTCGAGATCCCGTGGCTGCCGGAGCCCATCCGCGACCAGCAGCTGGGCGGGTCCATCGCCTGGGCGGTCGGGGAGCTGCCCACGCTGGCCCTGGCCATGCTGGTCACCCTGGCGTGGGTGCGCTCCGATGCGGCGGAGACCAGACGCACGGACCGTCAGGCCGCCCGCGACGGGGACGCGGCGCTGGCGGCGTACAACGAACGGCTGAGAGCTCTGGCCGATGCGGACCGGCGCCCTGGGCACACCGTCCCCGCGGCCGGCGACGAGCGGAGGAGGCTCACATGAAGGTCGCCCTGATCCAGCTGGCCTACGGCGACGAGGAGCCGGTCGCCGACCGGGTGGACCGCGTCGCCGCCCTGGTGCGGGACCAGGGCGGGCACGATCTGGTGGTCCTGCCCGAGCTGTGGTCGGCTGGCGGGTTCGACTACGAGCACTGGGCAGGCCGCGCGGAGACCACCGAGGGCACAACCGCCCGGGCGATGGCCGCCGCCGCCCGAGCCGCAGGCGTCACGCTGCACGCCGGCTCGATCGTCGAGACCACCTCGGACGGCAGCACCGGGCCGGAGGGCAGGCGCCTCTGGAACACCTCCCTCGTCTTCGCACCGGACGGCGCCCTGCAGGCGACCTACCGCAAGGTGCACCGGTTCGGTTTCGGCGCGGGCGAGCCGAGGCTGATGGAGGCGGGGGAGCACCTCGTGCTGACCGACCTGCCGGACTCGGCGGGTGAGACCGTCCGGGCGGGGCTCTCGACGTGCTATGACCTGCGCTTCCCCGAGCTCTACCGGGCGCAGCTCGACCGTGGCGCGAACCTCTTCGTCATCCCGGCCGCCTGGCCCAGTGCGAGGGTGCGGCACTGGACGCTGCTCGCGCACGCCCGGGCCATCGAGAACCAGTGCGTCGTCATCGCGTGCAACACCGCCGGGACCCACGCCGGCCATGAGATGGGTGGGCACTCACAGGTGGTCATGCCCACCGGCGAGGCCCTCGCGGTCGCCGGAACCGGCGAGGAGGTCCTCAGCGTCGATATCGACATCCGCGCCGTGGCGGACTGGCGCGAGAAGTTTCCGGTGCTGGCCGACCGGCGGGTGCCCGACCGGGTCCGGTAGGAGACCGGCGCGCCGGATCAGGGCGTGGTACCGGCATACCGGCCCCGTCGCCTGTGCGTCAGATGACGTCCGGGCACCCTCCACGGGGCAGGTAACAAGAGGGTGACGTCGGGTGTGGCGTGGCTCACATCGGGGTAAGTACGGCTCGGCGGACGTATCGTCGTCAAGCGGGATGGTCCGGTGCAACCACGTGCCGGACCCGGAACTGACGGAGGAATCATGGGAATCGGCCTTGGCATCTTCCTACTCGTCGTCGGCGCAATCATCAGCTTCACGGGCATCGACACCCAGCTGCTCAAGACAAACCTCGACGTCGTGGGCTACATCCTCATGGCTGGGGGCCTGCTGGCCCTGGTCTTCGGGACGATCCAGAACCGGCAGCGCACCAACACCTCGCACACCTCGGTCGTCGAGCGACGCAACATCGAGGAGGGCAACGTCGAGGAGCGGCACGTCGTCGAGGAGCGCCCACGCACGGAGCGCGACTACTGATGCTTGTCTGACCGCCCCGGTGGCCGGGCGCGGACCTGACCGCCCCGGTGGCTGGGAGCCGGTCTGGCACCCGGCATACTCGGCGGCTGTGAGCATGAACGCGAAACCGTGGCGCGCTCCGCTCGTCGGGCGCGACCGCGACGAGCGGCACCGCTCGGCCACCCCGCTGGAGCTCTTCTACGACCTGTGTTTCGTCGTCGCGGTGGTCAGCGCCGCCGAGCGGCTGCACCACGGCCTTGCGGAGGGGCACTGGAACAACCTGCTGGGCTTTGCCCTGGTGTTCTTCGCCATCTGGTGGGCGTGGATGAACTTCACCTGGTTCGCGTCGGCCTACGACACCGACGACATCCTCTACCGGCTGTTCACCTTCGTGCAGATGTCGGGGGCGCTCGTGCTCGCGGCCGGCGTGCCCGCCGCCTTCGACACCGGCGACCTACGGGTGGCCGTCGTTGGGTACGGGATCATGCGCGTGCCGATGATCGCGCAGTGGCTCCGTGCCGCCCACGACCACCCCGACATCGCGTCGACCGCCCGACGCTACGCCGCCGGCATCGCGTTCGTGCAGGTGCTGTGGGTTGCCCGCCTCGCGGTGCCCGGACCTCCTGGGCTGGTGCTGGTCGCGGTGCTGGTCCTCGGCGAGCTGGCGGTGCCCGTGGTCGCCGAGCGCAGCGGCCAGACACCCTGGCACCCGCGCCACATCACCGAGAGGTACGGGCTGTTCCTCCTCATCGTCCTCGGTGAGGTGATGCTCTCGTCGACGACTGCGATCCAGGGAGGCGTCAGTGAGCGCGGGCTCACCCTCTCGCTGCTGCTCGGCGTCGTCGGCGGACTGCTCATCGTGTTCTGCATGTGGTGGTTCTACTTCAAGCACTCGGCCGAGGAGTCGCTCGAGGACATGGCCGGCGACGAGGCGCGCAGCCCCTTCCTCTGGGGCTACAGCCACTACCTCATCTACGCCGCCGCCGCGGCGACGGGTTCGGGTCTCGGCGCCGTGGTCGACGTCGTGCAGAGCCAGGCGCACGTCGGGACGCGAGCGGCCGCGCTGACGGTGGCCCTGCCGGTGAGCGTCTACCTGGTGACGGTAGGGGCCCTGCAGTCCCACGACGACGGCAGCAGGCGGATGGTCGTTCGCGGCACCCTCACCTCGCTCGCCGTCCTCGCGGTGGCGCTGTCGGGGATCGATGCTGGGCTCGCGGTGCTGCTCATCGGCCTTGTCCTCACCGGGGCGCTGGCCCACCACCTCATCGCGGACCACGACCCGGAGGCGACCCGGCGGCACCGGGCCGACGCAGCGAGTGGCAAGGTGGCCGGCCCGACCCACGGTTGAGGCCCGGGGGGCCCTCGCCCGGGGGCGGCCCTGCCCGCCGGGCACGGACTTTGCCCTGCGCGGATACCATTGGTGGCCTGTTCCTCTGAGGAGACTCTTTGACCGCCTCGCCCACCGCCTCGCCCACGACCGCGTCACCGACGGCGTCGTCGCAGGCCCGCCCGGACGCCACGGAGGAACTGTCCGCCGCCCTGCGTGAGCGCATCCTCGTCTTCGACGGGGCGATGGGCACGATGATCCAGCGACAGGGTCTCGGCGAGGCGGACTACCGAGGCGAGCGGTTCGCGGAGTGGCCGAGCGACCTCAGGGGCAACAACGACCTGCTCAGCCTCACCCAGCCCGACGTGATCCGCGGCATCCACCGCGAGTACCTCCAGGCGGGTGCCGACATCATCGAAACCAACACCTTCAACGCGCAGGCGATCTCGCTGGCGGACTACGGCATGGAGGACCTGGCCTACGAGCTCAACGAGTGCTCGGCCCGGCTCGCGCGACTCGAGTGCGACGCGATGAGCGAGCACACGCCGGACCAGCGGCGCTACGTCGCCGGGGCGCTGGGCCCGACGAACCGCACGGCGTCCATCTCCCCTGACGTCAACGACCCGGCCGCGCGGAACGTCAGCTACGACCAGCTCGTCGCTGCCTACCACGAGCAGGCGAGCGGGCTCGTCAACGGCGGTGCGGACCTGCTCATCATCGAGACGATCTTCGACACCCTCAACGCCAAGGCCGCGATCTTCGCGGTGGAGACGCTCTTCGAGGAGCGGGGCCGGCGCTGGCCTGTGGTCATCTCCGGCACCATCACGGACGCGTCGGGGCGCACCCTGTCCGGACAGGTCACCGAGGCCTTCTGGCACTCGGTGCGGCACGCCCGCCCCCTGGCGATCGGGCTCAACTGCGCCTTGGGAGCCAAGGAGCTGCGGCCCTACGTTGCCGAGCTGTCCCGGATCGCCGACTGCTTCGTGTCGGCGTACCCCAACGCCGGCCTGCCCAACGCCTTCGGCGAGTACGACGAGACGCCGGACCAGACTGCGGGCGTCCTGCAGGAGTTCGCGGAGAGCGGCCTGGTGAACCTCCTCGGCGGCTGCTGCGGGACGACACCAGCGCACATCGCGGCCATCGTCACGGGTGCGAAGGGTGCCGCTCCGCGGGTCCCGGCCGACGTCGGACCGGCCTGCCGGCTGTCCGGGCTGGAGCCCCTGACGATCACCGAGGACTCCCTGTTCACGAACATCGGCGAGCGCACGAACATCACCGGCTCGGCCCGGTTCCGCAACCTCATCAAGTCCGGCGACTACCCGGCGGCGCTGAGCGTGGCCCGCCAGCAGGTCGAGTCCGGTGCGCAGGTGATCGACGTCAATATGGACGAGGGCATGATCGAGGGCGTCGAGGCGATGGATCGCTTCCTCAAGCTCGTCGCGAGCGAGCCGGACATCTGCCGCGTGCCCGTCATGGTCGACTCCTCCCGGTGGGAGATCATCGAGGCAGGGCTCAAGTGCGTGCAGGGCAAGCCGATCGTCAACTCCATCTCCATGAAGGAGGGAGAGGAGAAGTTCGTCGCCCAGGCCCGGCTGTGCCGCAAGTACGGCGCGGCCGTCGTCGTCATGGCCTTCGACGAGGACGGGCAGGCCGACGACCTCGAGCGGCGCAAGCAGATCTGCGCCCGCGCCCACGCCATCCTCACCGAGCAGGTCGGGTTCCCCGCCGAGGACATCATCATCGACCCCAACATCTTCGCCGTGGCGACGGGCATCGAGGAGCACGCGAACTACGGCGTCGACTTCATCGAGGGCACCCGCTGGGTCAAGGCCAACCTGCCCGGCGTCCTGGTCTCCGGCGGCGTGTCCAACGTGTCGTTCTCGTTCCGCGGGAACAACGCGGTGCGGGAGGCGATCCACGCCGTCTTCCTCTACCACGCGATCCAGGCCGGCATGGACATGGGCATCGTCAACGCCGGTGCGCTCGTCGTCTTCGACGAGGTGGACCCCGACCTACGGGAGCGCATCGAGGACGTCGTGCTCAACCGGCGTCCCGACAGCACGGAGCGACTGCTCGAGGTCGCCGGCCGCTTTGCGGCGACGGGTCCCAGGGAGGAGGTCCCGGACGAGGCATGGCGCTCCCAGCCGGTCGGCGAACGGATCACGCACGCGCTGGTCAAGGGCATCGACCAGTTCGTCGAGGAGGACACCGAGGAGCTGCGCCAGCTGATCAGTGGCCGGGGGGGCCGCCCGATCGAGGTCATCGAGGGGCCGTTGATGGACGGCATGAACGTCGTCGGGGACCTCTTCGGCTCCGGCAAGATGTTCCTGCCGCAGGTGGTGAAGTCGGCGCGGGTCATGAAGAAGGCGGTCGCCCACCTGATCCCCTTCATCGAGGCCGAGAAGCGCCCAGGCGACGTGGAACGCAGCAGGGGCAAGATCGTCATGGCGACCGTGAAGGGCGACGTGCACGACATCGGCAAGAACATCGTCGGGGTGGTGCTGCAGTGCAACAACTACGAAGTCGTCGACCTCGGGGTGATGGTCCCCGCCCAGCGGATCATCGACGCGGCCCGGGACGAGCACGCCGACATCATCGGGCTGTCCGGCCTCATCACTCCCTCGCTTGACGAGATGGTGAACTTCGCCGGCGAGATGGAGCGACAGGGGCTGGAGATCCCCCTGCTGATCGGCGGGGCGACCACCTCCCGGGCGCATACCGCAGTGAAGGTGACGCCGAAGTACCACGGACCCATCGTCTGGGTGAAGGACGCCTCGCGCTCGGTCCCGGTGGCAGCGGCACTCCTCTCGGACGAGCAGCGGCCTGGCTTGATGGCCGAGGTGAACGCCGACTACGAGGCACTGCGGGCCCGGCACGCCGCAAAGCGGGGGGAGCGTCCTTTGCTGTCACTGGCCGGCGCCCGGGCCAACGGCACGCCGATCGACTGGAGCACCTACCGGCCGCCGCGGCCACGGATGCTGACCCAGCAGGCGCCCGACGTCTGCCAGGGCAGCGGGTGCGACCACCGGCACGGCAAGGTGACGCACTACGTCAAGACCTTCCACGACTACCCGCTGGACGAGCTTCGCCGTTACGTCGACTGGCAGCCGTTCTTCAACGCCTGGGAGATGAAGGGGAAGTTCCCCGACATCCTCAACAACCCGGCGTCCGGCGAGGCCGCGCGCAGGCTCTACGACGACGCGCAGGTGATGCTCGACCGCCTCGTCGCCGAGCGCTGGCTCACCGCCAACGGCGTCGTGGGGCTCTTCCCCGCCAACCGCGTCGGTCCGGACGACGTGGAGGTGTATGCCGACGAGTCCCGTCGCGACGTCGTCGCCACGCTGCACAACCTCCGCCAGCAGGGCCAGCACCGAGACGGGGTCCCGAACCGCTCGATCGCTGACTTCGTGGCGCCCCGGGAGACCGGACTGCCCGACTTCGTCGGTGCCTTCGCGGTGACTACCGGGCTCGGTTCGGCGGAGCGCGCTGCGCAGTTCAAGGCGGACCTCGACGACTACAGCGCCATCCTGCTCGAGTCCCTGGCCGACCGCCTGGCCGAGGCGTTCGCCGAGCGGCTGCACGAACGCGTGCGCAAGGAGCTGTGGGGCTATGTGCCCGACGAGGCCCTCGGCAACGACGCGCTGCTCGCCGAGAAGTATGCCGGGATCCGCCCCGCCCCGGGGTACCCGGCGTGCCCCGAGCACACCGAGAAGCAGACCCTGTGGCGTCTCCTGGACGTCGAAGGCACCACCGGCATACAGCTGACCGAGTCGATGGCGATGTGGCCCGGTGCCGCAGTCAGCGGCTGGTACTTCTCCCACCCCCAGTCCCAGTACTTCGTCGTGGGGCGCATCGGCAAGGACCAGGTCGAGGACTACGCCGCCCGGAAGGGCTGGACGCTGGCCGAGGCCGAACGCTGGCTCGCGCCCAACCTCGCCTACGAACCCGAGGACTGAGCGCGCGCGCCGGGCCAGCTGGCTGTCCG